>CAMRBW010000088.1 GCA_947040555.1 uncultured Oceanospirillales bacterium
GCTAAACCCGGATCGCTAAACCCGGATCGCTAAACCCATTGTGCAGATAAACCGCCCTGGATATGACATTCATGGCGGCTTTTTTATGGGTGAACTACTCGCGCCTAAAGGAGCGAGATTGCGCCTGCATTGCTTTTAACTTACGGGTTCACGATGTTTTTCCAGAGGAGCAACGTTTCGTTGAGTCGACCCGGTATAGAACTGCTGCGGGCGACTGATAGAGCTACTATCATTTTCTGTCAATATTTGTGGTGAATGCGTGTGGTAGTGTGTATCGCCCTTCTCTATGATTAGTGATTTTCGGGTTTGTACGCATATTATGTCTTCTGATCGAGCATCTCTTCCTGAGCCTGCTAAGTATTTCTTTCTTAAAGCTTTGCGGCCATTTTCCCTGTCCGTAACGGTAGTGACCTGCAGCCTTGGCACTGTGTTGGCATGGCATGATGGTCAGGGGAATATGGTGCGCGCAACCATGGTCATGGTTGCTGGGCTACTGCTGCAGTCTGCGGTCAATCTTTTCAATGATCACGCGGATATTGAACTCTGGTCAACGTGTGAAAATAACAATGCAGACAATGTTCTGGAAATGATCCGGCGAAATTTTCTTGTTGCGAAAATTATGACCGTTTTCTCTATTGCTATTGGGCTGGCTCTTGTCTTTGTATCGGGATGGGAGTTGTTGGTTATCGGTGGGCTGGGTTTAATCGGTGGTTACTTTTATACGGGACAACCCATTGCCTATAAGAACAGGGGCTGGGGCGTTGTGGCGGTCTTCTTTTTTACCGGTATTTTTATGGTACTTGGTAGTTACGTGGCCGTCGCCGGAGGGTGGTCATGGGATGTGATGGCGTACGCCGTGCCGGTTAGCATGATCTCCAGTATGTTACTCCTTTCTAACGAGTTACGGGATGTTCAGGATGACATCATTAACAATATCGGCACCTTTACCGTTCGGGCTGGAGCTTCTGTTGCCTCGTCTCTGTATGTGCTTCTTGGTGTTGGCGCACTTATCTATGCCTGCGCTATCGGCTTTTCCGGAGGTATGAGGTGGCCCTGGTTGATGGTTGTCCCCATTCTGACCTTGATTAAGCCGTTCCAGATTTTGCAGCTATCCAGACAAACCGGCCAGCATAAGCCGCTTGTGCAACTCCCCCCACTGACTGGCCGTTATTTTGTTATTTTTGGTATCTGTATGATGCTGGCCATCTAATGTCGATGGACAATCCCGCTGTCCTTATCATGGCTGTGATCGTGATCGTGATCGTGACTATGAGGTTTGTTGCCACTTATCCAGTCATTCAGGGCATCCCCCAATTCGTAGACATGCAGCCCTGTATGGAGAAACTCCAGCAGGGCGTGTATCGATGCCTTTATATTATAAGCATGAGTATGACTAGGTGTGTGGCCATGTGCGTGGCCGCGCAGTAGCTCGATTAAATTCAAAACCATCGCCGCGCCAGCAAGGCCGATGTTGGTCGCGTGGGGATAGCGGCTGGCTGCAATCAGATCACCATGAAAATCGAGATGGATATAAGATCCCATTCCCGCATGATCCGCGTGTTCCATACCCTCCAGACCGTGGAAAATCAGTGATAGAAAATCAAGGGTTATATGTCCCCAGACGCCTGCCCGCAGGCTTTGTGTGATCTGGAGACCATGGGATAAAAATTCGTAACTATGCCAGCTAGCCAGAGCACCGTTGCCCAGTTTTTTATAGCTTCCGGTCAGCCATTGCCACGCGGCCATTGGCAAGGATGATCTGGTCATGCCCAGCCCGGGATACCGTTTCGCATAGTATCCGGATAGATGTAACAGCTGAGCCTGAAGTCCAAACAGTTTCGAGAACTGTTCCTTCGAAAGGCTTTCCATAGTATCGGGTTTAGTGGAGAGGGTCAGCCAGCCGTTGTACCAGTTCAGCTCATGCACTTGCCATTGATCACCCGTTTTTACCAATGTGATCTCTGATCCCCGTCGTGCTTTCGTTTCGCTGAAACAGTGAAAATGCAGCTTTTCTTCATCAATATTCAGGGCTTTCGAGATCTTGTGAATCAGCTGTTGGCAGGATGGTCTGGCGTCCGGATCAAGCGGCGCCAGCATCGGATAGTCCCCTGGTGTTGCGTGCAGAGTGAGTTTCAGGGCGGGTTGATCATGGAGCATTAATGGGCTCACCTTGATGGATCCGGGTGGCAGATACTCTTCAGAGAAAGGACGCTCGTCCCCTGAAACCAGACCAGCAAGTAGCGAAAAGAGAGACACGCCGAGTTGCTTTAATGGCCAGCGTGGCACCATAAACAGAAAGGGTGGGATGCGTACGCTGGATTTTGATCGTTTCTGCACCGGAATCTCTGCCAAGTTGTCAGTTGACATCATGTTTAGCAGATATTTTCAGGAGTGAGGTGTAAAAGTTAGTGAAGAATGGTATCAGCAGATAAGGGGCGTGCTGAAAGGTAAGCAGGCGTTACGGAAGGGGGGAGTTATACACCCCTTCTGTAACTTTGAGGAGATTACTCTTCCGCCGAATGAACCTTCGGGTTGAAGAGATCCTTCACGTCAGGAGGCATTTGATCCAGCAGCGGCGAGTTGGCCTTACCGGCATGGATCGTCTTCAGACTCGAGTACTTGCTCATCGTGGCCTGATAGCTTTCATCACCAGTACGGACGATTGTTGGCTTCAGGAACAGCATAAGATTCTGCTTCTCAACGTTATCTCTCTTATTGGTGAATAGTTTCCCAATAAGTGGAATGTCGCCCAGAAGGGGAACCTTGTCCTCAGTTTTGGTCACGATATCCTGCAGAATACCGCCGAGAACAATCGTCTCCTGATTGTCGACGATAACAACAGTTTTCACTTTACGCTGGGAGGTAATGGGATCACCACCGCTGGCTTTTTGTTGGGTCAGGCTGGACAGCTCCTGTTCGATCTCAAGGCGAAGAGTATTGCCATCACCAATATGGGGGGTCACCTTCAGGGTCAAACCAACAGGCTTACGCTCTGTGGTGGTAAAGGGATTTTTTGAGTCCGTATTATTCTGCTGGTAGGAACCGGTAGTGAACGGAACCTCTTTACCGACGATAAACTCGGCCTCTTCGTTGTCCAGCGTCATCAGACTTGGTGTGGACATCAGATTGACGTTGTTCTTGCTGCTCAGGGCTTTCACGAGCACACCGAAGTTGCTGTTACGCAGCAGAACCGAGCCGTAGCTGATAGTGCCCGGATTGATGGCTGCACCGACAACGGAGAGGGGGCTGCCCGATCCACTGTCGGAAGATTCGCCGCCAACGCTGTTTTTACCTTGGTATCCCCATTGCAGGCCGAGGCTTTCATCAAGGCCCCCGGAGACTTCCACAATCGCAGCTTCAATCAGTACCTGAGAACGTCGAACATCCAACTGTCTGATCAGACTCTCCACCTCAGTCAGGGTATCCGGATCGGCGATGATAACCAGTGCGTTGGTGGTCTCATCGGCACGGATAAAGGTCTCGCTGCCCAGTCCCCCTTTTTTGCTACTGGCGCTGCTGGTGGGTGGTGTGTTTCTTCCCGGAGGAGGCTTAGGGGATGATTTGCTGCTGGCACCAAGGTTCTGGGAGGCATCATTTAGTATGTCTGCGATATTCTTGGCATCAGCGTAACGCAGGAAGACAACACGAGTGGATGAGTTGCGAACGCCTTCCATATCGAGGGTGTGTACCAGTTTGCGGACTCTTTCCCGTTTGTTAGCATTACCCTTGATAATCAAGCGGTTACTGCGTTCGTCTGCAATAACTTGCATGCCACTGGGCAGTTGTCCTTTGCCACTGGACAGCGTCTCTTGAATGATCTTTGTGATATCACCTACCCAGGCGTGTTCGAGAGGAATAACTTCGTAATCATTGTTGCTGGCCTGATCCAGATCCCGAATCAGTTTGGTAATGCGATCAACATTATCCTTGTGGTCACTGACCACAACGGAGTTGCCGGAGGCGGAGGCCGCTGCGTGTCCGTATTGGGCAATCAGGGGGCGAATAATGGGAATCACTTCTATCGCAGAGACGCTGTGTAGATCGATGATTCTGGTGACCATCATGGCACCAGCCGGTTTGGTTGACGTACTGGTAACCGGACCGGAGGTCTTGGCTGCCGTATTGGGAATAATACTTTGAACCTGCCCTTTCGGCACTACGGAGTAGCCATTGGCGTTAAGAACTTCCAGGAAGATGTCGTAGATCTCTCCCTTGGTCATTGGGCGGGTTGATATGACGCTGACCGTATTACCGCCCTTGATACGGGGATCGATAATAAAACTTTCACCAGTAATAGCGGCAATTTGGGCGATAAATTCGCGGATATCCGCATTTTGCTGGTTAAGGGTCCAACGTTTCTCATCGTCCACCCTGCTGGTTTTCGATGGTGCAGGGTTTGGTGAAACAGGCTGTGCTTCTGCATGGGTTGCTACAACCCAGAAAGCGCCCATTGCCAGCAACACTGCTCTGGCTATCGTTGTGGTCTGTAGAGTAAAAGTGCGCATCGTCATTTTGGGCCAATTCTTAAATACTTTAGAGGTTATCGACTGGAAATTAGTTTCCTTGCCCGCTATCGTCAGGGCGATACATGCGCTGGCGCATCTGATCCATATGGCGTTCCAGTTCTTTGGCTTCTGCAATCGGTCCATCAGGCAGAGAGTTGGAATGAGTGGAGGACAGAGGAGTGCTGAAGCTCTGGATCTCTTGATTATAGAGTTCCGGGAACGGTAGCTTTTGCAAATGGCCTCGGTATTTGATGACAATATACTGGGGGTGAACGCTTTCAAGAATCGCCCCCCCTGCAATGGCCTCTCCAACCAGATAGAGATGATCCTGACCATCACTACCCTTAATTATCGCACTGGCCGGCTCTCCTCCTGCGAGGGAGCCTCTCAGCGTCAGATCGAGAGATGTGGCTGGTAGCTCCGATGCTCGCAAGGCTTTTGATTGATCGTTGGCCCGGCCGAATAATAGCTGAAAATTATCGACTGCCAGACTTTTATCTACGGCAGACGGTGTGTGAACGCTTTCCTCTATCGGCGTGGCAGTGATATCACGGTACATATTCAACCCTTGTGTACCAAGGGAGCAGACCAATCCCACACTGACTGTTGTTAGCAGCAGGGGTCTGTGATATTTGAGCAGCCGTCGACGAGTGGTAGCCAGAAAATCATTGTTCATTGTGTTATTCGGGTAATCCATATTTGTTGCAGGCTAGCATCAAAGCTGACCGAAGTGATTTACAAATCTGAAAGATGTGTATTCTTGCAGTTTTTTGCGAAACCGAAAAAAACCAAATGTGTGCCATCTTTCCTCCGAAGCGACCAAAGTAACAGCCGTGATCAAAAAGCACCAAACCGTCGTTGGCTGGTAAGTGTAGCCTGAACTTTCATGTTGTGATGCGAGTAGGGAAAAAACTACAAAAATCTACAAACGGTAAAGACAAATTCGTGTAAAAAAGAGAAAAAACGTTTATTTTCTTTGTTAATGAAATTATTAGCCGATTGCAGTAAAGCAAAGAACTTCAAAGTGTTTATCTGACTGATACAAGATTTGTTTAGTTTTTAGGAGCTCGAAGTTGAGTACAGCGTTTACGGATGTATCTACTGAGCGGGATGAACGGCCCTCCCTGCTGCCTTTTCCTTTTGCCAATAGGCATCAGGTGATTCTTACCGCCGAAGATGGCGTACCTATGTTGTGCTGTTTTGGACGCCCCAAACCGGAAATTATTGCGGAAGTCAGGCGTTATGCGGGTTGTCCCCTGCAGTACCGGCAAGTTGATAAAGAGACTTTTTCTGAGTTGATGAGCCAATGCTATCACCAGAACAGCGATGGTGCGTTGCAGCATGCGGCAGGCATGGGCGATGATCTTGGCAGTCTTGCCGACGCGGTGCCGGAAACTGAAGATCTGTTGGAGCAGTCAGATGATGCCCCGGTTATCCGGCTGATTAATGCGATCCTGACAGAAGCAATCAGAGAGGGTGCCTCTGATATTCATATCGAAACCTTTGAATCCCGGCTGGTCGCCCGTTTTCGGGTGGATGGCGTATTGCAGGAGATTCTAAGCCTCAAGCGCTCGCTGTCGGCTCTGCTGGTCTCTCGTATCAAAGTTATGGCCAAAATGGATATTGCTGAGAAGCGGGTGCCTCAGGATGGCCGTATCTCCCTGCGCGTCGCGGGGAAGGAGGTCGATGTGCGGGTCTCCACGCTGCCGTCGAGCAACGGTGAACGGGTGGTTATGCGTCTGCTTGACAAGTCTGCGGGTCGGCTGCGTCTTGAGCATCTTGGTATGCCTGATACTCACATGGGTCGTATTCGCAAAATGATTTCCCAGCCCCACGGAATTATTCTTGTGACCGGCCCGACAGGTTCTGGTAAAACAACCACCCTTTATGCTGCGCTGTCTTCCTTGAACGATGCCAGTCGTAATATCCTCACCGTAGAAGACCCTGTTGAGTACAATCTTGAAGGTATAGGTCAGACGCAGGTCAATGCCAGAGTTGACATGACCTTTGCGCGAGGCCTGCGCGCCATTCTTCGGCAGGATCCCGACGTGGTGATGATCGGTGAGATTCGGGATACAGAAACGGCAGAAATTTCCGTTCAGGCCTCCCTCACAGGTCACCTTGTGTTATCCACTTTACACACCAATACTGCTATCGGTGCTATTGCCCGTCTTCAGGATATGGGTGTTGAGCCGTTCCTGTTGGCTTCCAGTCTGGTGGGTGTTATTGCCCAGCGCCTGATCCGCATTCTTTGTGACAACTGCAAGGAGGCTTACACAGCAGACGATGCTGAGTGCGAATGCCTCGGAGTGGATAAAAACAATCCTCCGGTGCTCTACCATGCTAAAGGTTGTTCGAAATGCAAGATGCATGGCTACAGGGGGCGGACCGGTATTTATGAAGTGGTCAATATTGATGACACCATTCGTCGGATGATTCATCGTAATGAGGGTGAAATGGCCATTGTTGAGTACATGCGTCAGTTCTCTCCCAGTATCCGTAGTGACGGCATGCAGAAAGTGCTTGCCGGCAGAACCACCCTGGAGGAAGTACTCCGGGTGACTCAGGACGATTAACCCATGGCTGCTTTTGAATTCAGTGCCCTTGATGAGGCAGGAAAGTCACAGCGTGGCACACTCGAGGCCGATAGTGCTCGTCAGGTGCGGCAGATGCTGCGTGACAAACGGTGGACCCCTCTCTCGGTTGAACAGGTTGCGGAACAGCGCAAGAAACGTGCGGATGGATCCGGCGGCGGGTTTTCTTTCGGTGGCGGGCTGTCTGCGTCGCAGCTCGCGCTGATTACCCGCCAGCTTGCGACATTGATCCAGGCTTCAATGCCTATTGAGGAAGCCTTGCGAGCGGTGGCTGAACAGCAGGAGAATCGCCGTACGCGTAATGCGGTACTGGCGATACGTTCCCAGGTTCTGGAAGGTTATACGCTGGCCCAGAGTATGGATGCCTTCCCCAATCAATTCCCCCGGATGTATCGGGCGACCATCGCTGCCGGTGAACATGCCGGTTACCTGGACAAGGTGATGAACCGGCTGGCGGATCACACGGAACAGCGCATGCAGTCCCGGCAAAAGGTCCAGTTGGCACTGCTCTATCCGATGGTTCTAGTGTTTGCAGCTATCGGTATCGTCAGCTTTCTGCTTGGCTTTGTGGTTCCGGATGTCATCAAGGTCTTTGTGGATAGCGGTCAGGAATTGCCGGTAATTACCCGACTGCTGATCGGTGCCAGTGAAGGATTCCAAAAATGGTGGCCCTATATGCTGGGTGGTTCAGTCGGCATCGCCATGGCCGTTCGCTCCTTGCTGAAAAAGCCCGCAATCAGGCAGGCATGGCATAAACGGATTCTTTTTCTTCCGGTGATCGGGCGCTTCAGCCGGGCGCTGAACACCTCTCAGTTTGCCAGCACATTGAGCATTCTGACCCGAAGTGGTGTCTCTCTTGTCGACGCCTTGGGTATTGCGTCCCAGGTTGTCGGTAATGAGGCGGTTCGCGATGCCGTAATCAGTGTGGCGCGTCGGGTCAGTGAAGGAGAGAGTCTGCATAAATCCCTGCAGGATACCAAGCTGTTCCCACCCCTGATGATGCACATGATTGCCAGTGGTGAAGCGACCGGTGAGCTGGATAATATGCTGGAACGTACCGCCAACAACCAGCAGTCTGAGCTTGAAAACAGGGTAGCCATGCTGGTCGGTCTGTTTGAGCCTCTGATGCTGGTGGTTATGGGCGCCATCGTACTTGTGATTGTTCTGGCAATATTGTTACCGATTTTGAATATGAATACCTTGATCAGCTAACGTTTCAACGAAAGAGCGGTCAAAGGCAGTTATTGGTTAATAAATTTTTACAGTTAATGCGTAATAAGGAGTCCCGAATAATGAAGTATGCGAGACGCTATCCGACAGGGCAGTCTGGTTTTACCCTTATCGAAATCATGGTCGTTGTGGTTATTCTTGGTGTTCTGGCCGCTCTGGTTGTGCCAAATATCATGAGCCGTCCCGATCAGGCCAAGCAGACAGTGGCCCGGAGTGATATTAAGGCGATCAGCAGTGCTCTGGAGATATACAGACTGGATAACGGCTTTTATCCAAGCTCGGATCAAGGGCTCGAGGCGTTGTCCAGTCAGCCAACCGGTACTCCGGAGCCCCGTAACTGGAATCCTGATGGTTACCTGAAAAAGATCCCGTCCGATCCTTGGGGTAATCCGTACCAGTTCGAGTATCCAGGTACCCATAATTCCGGTAGCTACGATCTCTACTCTCTGGGTGCTGATGGTCGTATTGGCGGTGAAGGCTTCAATGCCGACCTGGGTAATTGGGACGAATAATTTTGTCTTTTGATACGGCTGAAAGCCCCTCTCCGACAAGACACACGCGATTTCGTGGCTTTACGTTGATTGAAATCCTCGTAGTGTTGTTGATTATCGGTATTGTAGTCGGAGTGGCTCTCGTGGTGCCCGGGGACAGTGGTCCCGGGCGTCAGGTGCAGATAGAGGCTGCCCGACTACAGGCCTTGATCGAACAGGCGAGAGAGCGGGCGTTAATAGAGGACAGAGAGTTTGGACTCTCCCTGTCCGGAATGGACGAATATCACTGGTGGGGCTGGTCCCGTGAAAAAAACGATTGGCAGGCGCTGAATGAACAGAGCTTCCGCAGTCGCAGATTACCAGATGGCATATTGATTACGGATCTTTCTGATAATGAGTCTGGGCGCCGCCCGAGCTCTGATTCAGGAAAGAAACCCAACTGGATTATGTTCACGGATACACAGATAACACCGCTTCGTCTGGAGTTTTCTTTGGTGGATGATAATCGCCGTACAATCGTTTTGGAGAGTGATGGGATTGGAACGGTTAACATCCCCTGAAGTCGTTCTGGGCAGTGCATCAAGGCGACAGCCTGTCAGCGGTTTTACCCTGCTGGAGGTGCTGGTGGCTCTGGCAATTTTTGCCATGGCCGCCTCGGTATTGATGGTGTCAGATGGCCGGGCTATTCGGCAGACCGCTCGGATACAGGATAAGATCCACGCCTCCTGGCTGGCAGATACACACTTGAATCGCTATTACGTTGAAGAGATATTCCCTGCTACTGGTGAGCGTTCCAAAACACAAACACAGAGTGGTCGTGATTGGTATATACGGGATATCATCTCAAATACTGCCCAGAAGAATCTTCGCAAGGTCGAGGTTCAGGTTTTTCAGGGGACAGATAAGCCAGACGACAAGGACCAGCCGATCTACCGATTGACTGGTTATATTCGGAGGCCTGTCAATGCCAATGCCAAGTGAATGGATAAGTCAGCAGAGGTGTGCCGGTTTTACTCTTTTGGAACTTCTGATTGCGATCGCCATTTTCAGTCTGTTGGCGAGTGGATGTTACAGTTTGTTCAAATCGGTAAGCAGAACCCACGAAATTACCTCAGCCCTTTGGCAGGATAGTGGCGAAGTGCAGAGAGCTCTTCTGCTTATGAATAAGGATTTTATTCAAATTGTTCCGCGTCCTATACGCGATGAGCTGGGCGAAAAGGAGGTTGCATTTGGCGGGTCGGATGAGGAGGGAGAAGTGGTCATGACGCGTGGGGGCTGGAGAAACATTACTGGTGAACCGCGTAGTGAGCTTCAGCGCCTTGGTTACTATCTGGATGGTGATCAATTGATACGTCGTTTCTGGGAAACCCTTGATCGTGCACCCGAGACGCCCTACCTGGATCAGGTTGTACTTGAACATGTTCAGGGATTCACTGTGAAATTCCGGGATAATCAGAAGAGATGGTCTGGTGAGTGGCCTCCGGAAAACAGTAAAGAGAGTGAGGCTTTGGTACTTTTGCCGACAGCGATTGAATACACCATAGTGCATGAGCGCCTTGGCAAGATTCAACAGCTGGTACCGGGGCCAACGTACAAAGGTTTGGGAAAAACCGGCTCATCTTCAAGTTTTGATCCAAATAATCCGACCGGTCAGCAGGGCTCGTCGGGAACATATCGCAGCGGTGGCGCCCTTTATCCTGGTGAAGGAGGCCGCCTGTGAAACATCGGCAACAGGGTGTAGCCCTGATTTTTGTGCTGCTTATCTTTGTCATGGTGACCGTGATGGCGAGTCGTATCGTGACGGATCTGCACTTCAATGTTGAGAAGACGGCTCGTCAGCTCCAGTATCTGCAGGTGAAACACTACGCCTTCGCCGCTGAGAATTTTGTTGCCATGCTGCTGGAAGAAGACGCCCAGCACGATAAGAAAACCGGGAAGATAATGGATCACTGGTTCGAGCCCTGGGCAGATGATAAGCAAGCGTTGGAAACGGAAGACGGTGAAATCACTATTATGGTTGTGGATGATCAGGGGCGTTTTAACTTGAACCTGTTATCCGGGAGCCAAAGTGCTGGTAACCCGAATGGACAGGAGCAGAGCCGCCAGAGGCAGAGCGGCCAGCCGAACAAGGAGAAGCTTGATTTTCTCATTCGATTGATGACTATTCACGGCATTAATCCGAACGTTGCGTACCGATTGCAGGATTGGGTGGATGATAATCATGAATCTCTTCCCGAGGGGGCGGAAGACAATTTTTACCTGACGCTGGATACCCCCTACCGAACGGGAAATACTGCTTTGGTATCAACATCAGAGTTACGTCTGCTTAATATTTTGACCCCAGAGGAGTTTGAACGGATTGTACCGCTGGTTTCGATACTGCCACCCAATGCCGGACTCAACATGAATACCGTATCCGCCGGTGTGGTCAGGGCGCTGGGGGACTATATCAGCGAATCTGATGCGAATGGTTTTGTTGATAGCCGCACCAAAAAAGGTTTTTCAAAATTGAACGAGGTATTGGGGCATCCGATTCTTATTAATAGGCTCGATAAACGTATAGAAGGTCTGCTGACCGTAAACAGCAACTATTTCAGTGTTTATATAAAAGCTCAATACCGTGATATGACGTACTATCAACACAGTCGATTGGCCCGGGACAAAGACGGGCGAGTCAGTGTGATTTCCCGGGAGACAGGTGTGTTTCCGAACTGGGTAAAAACCTTAAGAGAATCAGTGAGATAATATGAGAACACAACTGATTGTCAGGCTGCGCCCAGGGTTCAGTCTGTTCCGCCGAGAGCAAGAGAATGAGAATGAGCTTGAATGGGGTTGGCTAGACAAGGACGGCTTGTTGGAAAATGGTGTTTATACCGGCTCACTGTCCCGCTTGAGTCAGTGGCGGGAGCTGCTGACGGAAGAGGAGCAGGAGGTTCCGGTCATTCTACTGGTGTCCGGTGATCACGCCTCTTCTTATCGCAAGTCACTGCAGAAAAACCAGCGCCGTCATTGGCAGCAGGCCTTACCGTATCTGCTGGAAGAGCAACTGGCTACTGATATTGAAGATCTACATCTGGTGGCGGTGCCTGGAGACAGCGTGGCATTTGCCAACGCCAGCTGGATTCCCTGTGCCAGTATGGAGATGTTGATCTCCTGTTTCCGTGATGTGGGTGTTGAGTTGCAGCGAATGCTGCCTGAGTCCCAATGTTTCTTTGCCAGATCGGATATGGTGTCAATATGGCTTGAGGGGGAGGCGGCTTATGTTGCCAGCCCTGACAGCTATGGTCAGCTAATGGATCGCTCTGCGCTGGAGGTGATTGTTCCCGGCCTGCTGGAGGAAGATGAGCCGGAGGAGCTCTCGATAGAGATCGATGATACCGAAGAGCGGGACGGTCCGGAGAACAACGAAGAGCACGTGCATGCTGCGGGTGTGAGAATTTTTTGTCCGGCAGGAGCGGCGGCGATGGTCGAGCACCTCACGGCGCTGGCGGGCGTGAAGGTTGAACAATGTGAGCGTCAGAGCGACTCTCTGCTTCCGGTTATATTGCCGGTGATTCACGAGCTGAATCGCTCTCGAGAGCTGATCGATTTCCGTACCGGTGCTTACAAATGTACGCGCAAGGCCTCAAAACAGTGGCAACAGTGGCGGCCTGCTGTCATCGTTGCCGGTATCTGGTTGGGGCTGGAACTGCTGGTCAATATTGGCAGTGGCTTCTATTTTGAGCATCAGGAGAAAGTCCTGAAAGAGCAGAACCTGGCCACCTATAAGGAGCTGCGCCCGGATGATCGCAGGGTCGTAGACGTTCGCCATAGTCTGACCCGGTTTCTGGAAAGTGCTAGGACTCAGGATAATCAGGCTGTTTTCCTTCATGTACTCAAAACCTTGTCCTCCGTCTCGACCAGCAGTGCGGGTAAAGATGTGACGCCCGGCAATATGGACTTCAATGATTCCAATGGTCGTCTGGTACTGGATGTACGGGCCGAGAGTTTTGAGACGTTGAATCGCTATGTTAGTGCCCTGAAGTCTGCGGGCTTGAAGGTAGAGATGGAAAACGGTAATCAGGATAGTAAGGGCGTGTCTGCCCGATTGATAGTGAGGGGTGCCTGATGAACAACATCATCACGAAAACGTTGACTCCTTATATTGATCAGATGCGTAGCCGCTTCGACATGATGCCGACCAGGAACCAACAGGTTCTGGTGGCTCTGTCGTTGTTTTTGGCGGTGATTCTGTTCTGGTTTATGGTCTGGAAGCCTGTGGGAGAATGGGAGGAGACAGCCCACAAAAACATGATGATGGAGCGTGAAACCCACGCCTTTCTTGCGGCCAATTACTCCCGTGCCAAAGCGCTGGTCAAGGCGAGCAGTTCGGCACCCAAAAAAGATCCGGCTTCGGTGATTTCCAGTACTGGCCGTAAGGCGGGGCTTGATTTGACCAGAGTACAGCCGGCGCGGCAAGGGGTGTCTGTCTGGCTGGACGAAGCGCCCTATCAGAAGCTGCTGGCCTGGCTGGTGAACATGCAAAACAAAGAGTCTCTGGCGGTCAAGCAGATCCGTATAGAGCCAACCGATGAGCCTGGGATGGTCAAAGTCTTCCTGCGCTTGTCCCGGTAACGATCCCTGGTCACTCCCCCT
>CAMRBW010000089.1 GCA_947040555.1 uncultured Oceanospirillales bacterium
CCCACTACCCATCCCACTACCCATCCCACTACCCATCCCACTACCCATCCCACTACCCATCCCACTATCCATCCCACTACCCATCCCACTACCCATCTCAGTAACCCTTATCTCTTCAATGGGGCGTGTCAGGAGGTCTGCAGTTGATGAGACAATTCCGTCAACACCATGTGGAGAAACTCCTCAAGCCGCTCCTGAGTGATCTCAGAGGTCACAACGGCCTGTCCCAACCGTTTCAGGAGTACCAGGCGTAACTGCCCGCTGACCACTTTTTTATCGATGCTCATCAGCGCCAAAAAGCTTTCTTGTGTCATATCTCCTGGGGGAGTGACAGGGAGTGCACATTGTTGCAAAAGAGCCCTGGTACGCTCGCGGAGTTCCGGTTGAACCCAGCCCAATCTGACAGACAGATCAACCGCCATCACCATACCTGTCGCCACCGCTTCGCCATGGAGCCAGTTGCCGTAGCCCTGGTGGGTCTCAATGGCATGACCAAAGGTGTGTCCAAAGTTGAGAATGGCACGACGACCGTGCTCTTTCTCGTCACCGGCAACAACCTGCGCCTTATTCTGACAAGAACGCAATACCGCCTCCGTCAGGGCCTGTTCATCCCGAGCCAGCAGCTTATCAATATTCTGTTCCAGCCAGTCGAAGAAAGGGGCATCTGTGATCAGACCATACTTGATCACTTCCGCCAGCCCTGCCGCCAACTCCCGGTCTGGCAAGGTTGAAAGGACATTCACATCAGCCAGCACACAGAGGGGCTGATGGAAAGCGCCAATCATGTTTTTACCCCGCGGATGATTGACACCGGTCTTTCCTCCCACCGAGGAGTCCACCTGCGCCAGCAAGGTCGTGGGAATCTGGATGAAATCGACACCGCGCTGGTAACAGGCGGCCGCAAAGCCACACATATCCCCCACAACGCCGCCACCCAGCGCAATCAGCGTTGTCGTGCGGTTGTGACGCTGCTCCAGAAGACGATCGAAAATCCGGTTCAATTCGTCGAGTGTTTTGTACTGTTCACCATCGGGAAGAATCACTTCTGTCAGTTGAAAGTCGGTAAGGTTTTGCTTCAAAGATTCCAGATAGAGCGGAGCCACCGTTTCATTGGTGATGATGGCGATTTGATGACCGCGAATGTGGGGAACAATCCATTCCATCCGGGTAAGCAGACCGGAGCCAATATGGATGGGATAAGATCGGGTTCCAAGATCAACGGTGAGGGTTTGCATGGCAGACCTCCTGCTCTTGCCAGACACAGACAAAACGCAGCGGTCAACTTTTGACGGCTGCAACAATTTCTTCGATTACGTAATGGGGGCTACCGTGGTCAGTACAGACAACCAGATCAGCTATCTGACGATAGAGCGATTCCCGCCTTTGATAAAGATCTTTAAGAATCTGCTCTCTGTCCGGACGTTGAAGCAGGGGCCGGCGCCGATCTTTGGCTGTCCGGCACATCTGAGTGGCGACAGATGCCTGCAGAAAAACCACAAATCCATTGGACACCATTAAGCGGCGATTGTGTTCACGCACAACAATACCGCCCCCCGTCGCCACGACCTGTGCGGGAGCCCTATGAAGGGATTCCAGCACAGCCGTCTCTCGCTGTCGAAAACCGATCTCTCCTTCCATATCAAAAATCCATGGAATATCCGCACCACAGCGTTGCTCCACTTCCTGATCAGTATCCAGAAAAGGCAGATCCAGTTCCCTTGAGAGTATGCGGCCAATGGTACTTTTTCCTGCCCCCATCGGCCCTACGAGATAAATTGTACGAAACTGCATACGTCCTGTCAGCGCAAGGCCTGCGTCTCCTGCACGATCTTCGGTGTAATAAAGATCAAGGTCTCAGATTTGGTGTCCCGTTTGGTGTCTTTGCGGAACAGTCGGCCGATACCCGGCAGATCACCGAGAAGTGGCACCTTCTCTACACCTTTGGTCGTGGTGTTTTTGAAAATACCACCCAGAACGATGGTCTGACCATCTTCGATCAACACCTTGGTGTGTACTTCTGTGGTATCGATGATCGGTACACCGGTACTTGTGCTGGAGGTGGTGTCGTCATTATTGACCTTGATGTCCATAATGATGCGGCCATCCGGCGTTATCTGCGGCGTGACCTCCAGAGACAGTACCGCCTCTTTGAAGGAAACCGATGTAGAACCACTGGAGCTGGCTTCCTGATAAGGAATCTCCTTACCACTCTTGATTATCGCCGGATGTTTATCAGAGGTGATCACCTTGGGCTGGGAGACAATTTCACCGCCACCATCACTTTCCATGGCGGAGATTTCCAGATTCAGCAAGGTGTTATCAGTCAATAGACCAATAGCAAAACTGGAAGTAGCCTCGGAGACGGCAAGGTCGGTAAACAAGTTATTGTTGTTACCAAAATTTATATTCTCGCTATTGAGGCCGCTGTTCAGATTCCCGGTATTGGCACCAGACGTTGAACCATTAGGACCATTTGTAGAGCCCTGCCAACCGGACCCTCGACCGCCAACTTGCAGATTGTTGGAATTACTACCCAGCTTGAGACTGCCGCCCCACTTGGCACCGAGCTCTTTGCGGAAGTTGGTATCAGCAACAACGATACGCGCTTCGATCTGAACCTGACGAACCGGAATATCCACCTGACTGATCAAGTCGCGAATGGCTTCCAGGTTTTCCCGGGTTTCCTGAACCAGAAGACTGTTGGTGCGACCAACAACCTGCACACTGCCCCGTTCGGAGAGAATACGGTTGTTTTCCCCACCAATCAGTACAGTGGCAATATCAGCGGCTTCCGCATAGTTAATCTGAAGCAGCTCAGTGTAGAGCGGAGAAAGCTCGGTGATCTGCTGCTGGGATTCCAGCTCCGCCCGTTCCTGCTCTGCCAGTTCAATGGCAGGAGCAACAACCAGCACGTTGTTATCAAGGCGCTTACCCAGGCCTTTGGCTTGCAACACGATATCAAGCGCCTGATCCCAGGGAACGCTCTTCAGCGTCACAGTGATTGTACCGGTCACAGCATCACTGGCTACCAGGTTAAGATTCTTGAAGTCGGCTAGAATCTGAAGCACTGCACGGACGTGTATATTCTGGAAATTCAGGGAGAGTTTGTCACCGGTATAGGCCACCCGTTTACGGGCCTTCGCCTGCTCTGCGGATCGTTCCTTAATGCTGACCGTCATACGATTATCGGTTTGCCATGCCAGGTAATCATATTCGCCTTTGGCATCAATGGTGATGACGACATTATCATCTTCAATCCGGCTATCGATGTATCGGACAGGGGTTGCAAAATCAATCACATCCAGACGATTACGCAGGCTGACTGGCAGTTCTGCCTTCGGGAAGGTCAGACGCAGACGGGAACCACTCTCCTGAAGATCCATGGTCACCTTCTTTGAGCTCAGATCAATGATAATATTGCCTTCGCCATCGTCTCCGCGCACAAAGTCTACCCCCGTGATGCCATCGGCAGCGATAACCGGTCGCGGTCGACTGCCAGAAGAAGAATTTTTCATCGAAGCCTTACGGGTGTTCGGCCTGGCCGTTTCCGGTCTGGTTGTTGATGTCATTCCTCTTCTGGTATTGCCCACCAGAACGTAGAGATTATTGCCTTTAACACGGGTCGAATAGCTGGTTGGGGCATCCAGATTGATGATCATTCGCGTACGATCAAAAGCCTCAACAACGGTTATGCTTTGCGCATTGGCAAAACCGAGTTCGTTATATTTTTTGACACGGCTGGTTGTGTTTGGCAGATCCAGTGCAATTCGTGCTGGATGCTCCGTCACATAACCTTTCGCACTGGGCGGCGGCGAGTTAAACGAGAGCTTCACCTCGACTCGTCCTCCGGGAAGCGACACTGCATCTACACTCCGTAGCACATTGGCAAATGTTGCCGTGGAGCAAAATGTAGCGAGCAAACCCAAGCCCAAACCCAAACCAACCAGACTACTCCTCCAGCCAGTTAACTTACCTGTATTATTCATCTGATTACACCCGTATTCGTTCTTGTCCCTTGAGTTGCACCAGAAAAGACGCTGGCAGCACTGACCTTTAACTGTTTAGGTTGAGGACTACCGCTTTATGAACCGTTAAGGTTCAATTTCCGTGGCCGTTCCATCCAGTTATCCAGACCATTTTTGATTATTTCAACCACCTGAATCTCAGCCTCACTGATGCTGATGATACGACCATGGTTATGTCCCAGGTAATCTCCGACCTGTACTCGGTGGACACCAACATCTGAGGAGAGCAAGGCAAAGAAGCCATTGTCGTCGCTTAACGTGCCTACCATATTGAACGAATCAAAGACAAAATTTTCCAAAAACTGTTTTGCTCGCCCAAGATCTGGTTGTATGTTGCTTGCCGCATGCGAGCGAGTTATCGAATCAATCATCGGTTCATCGAACGGGCTGCGCTCACCAGAAGCACTATAGGTAAAAGCTTCGTATTGGGTAAATGTTGGCAGCGGTTCAATGTTACCCCTTGGCTGTGCACGCACCTCGTCCATAAACCGGGTGAGATCCTCATATTGATCAGAGTTACAACCGGTCATAAAAACTACGATCAACCCAGAAAAAATAAAATTCTTTGGTCGTGCAAATTGCGTCATTTTGCACCTCCCTGATCGCTGTAACGATAGGTGCTGGCTTTGATTTCCATACTAAGCACACCCACCATCTCGTCGTCTTTTTTTACCTCAAAATCGTGAAGTGTTACGATTCGGGGCAAATTGGCAACACCGCTGACAAAAGAACCTATATCGTGATAACTGCCACGCACGTTAATATTGATGGGCAGCTCCACATAAAACTCGTGGCGCACCTCTGGCAGAAGATTGATAGCGTCAATCTTCAGTCCTGCGCTAAGGCCGGTATAGGTGATATCCTCAAGCAATCCAGGTACCTCGGTATCACTCGGCAGCTGGCGAAGCAAAGCGCCGAACGAAGCTTCCATTTCGCGCATCTGCATCTTGTAAGTGTTGAGGTTTGTGGCTAAAAACGCCTTGGTCTGGAACTGATGCTTTAGATCACCCTCTGTTCTCATCTCGTTCTTGAGGGAGCTATTCAGATCACTCAGGTAAAATTGAAAACCGAGAAAACCAACGACAATCACAATCAGGAGACCGCTAACAACCTTTACAGGCAATGGCCATGACCCCATGTTCTCCGGATCGAGATCACCGAGACTAAAGTCATTCAATTTTTCCAGGGATTCCTGCAGGGAACTCATGCTTCTCCCCCTTCTTGGCCTGTTTCCTGATCCGGAGCCAGCGTAACAGTCAGGTCAAATTCGCTCTTTTCCAACTCCTTTATAGCCTTAACTGCCGTTAGATTAGGCTCCTTAAACCATTTGGACTCATCCAACTGGCGCATAAGGTTGGAAATGCGGTCATTTGATTCAGATAGCCCTTGAATACTGATCTGATTCCCTGACATGCTCAGACTTGTGAAATAGATACCTTCCGGTACAACCCGTACCAGTTCATCAAAAATACGGACGATAACCGGACGATTTCCTTGCAGGCTCTGGATAACCTCCATTCGAGCCAGCAACTGGTCTTTCTTCTGTTTAATCCCGTTAACTTCGTTGATCTGTCGATCAAGAATGTCAATTTCCGTCTGCAGATACTGGTTGCGGTCACGCTGCCCCGCAACGTTAGCGCTCACAGCTATTCCCGCCAGAATAACAAGAAATATCGAAGCGACAACCGTTGCTGCCATCGCCAGCTGGAAGAGTCTGTGTTGCTCTCTTCGTAGCCCTTCACGCCATGGTAAAAGGTTAATTCCTGCCATTATTCAAAGCTCCTCATGGCCAGACCACAGGCAACCATCATTGCCGGAGCATCATTAATGAGAGCATTGGCATTCACTTTGCTGGCGACTGACATATTGGCAAATGGGTTGGCAATAACACAGGGAGTGCCAGTTTTCTGGGTAACAAGTTCAAGCAAACCCGCCGTAGATGCTGTGCCTCCGGCCAAAACGATGTAGTCCACTTCGTTGTAGTGACTGGATGAGTAGAAAAACTGCAAGCTACGGGAAACCTGCCGGGCAGCGGCCTCCAAAAACGATGCCAGCACTTCCGGTTCATAGTCATCCGGCAGTTTACCCGTTTTCTTGGCCAAACAAGCATCTTCCTGTGACATACCGTACCGAAGCTGAATTTCATCCGTTAATTGCTGGCCACCGAACAGCTGCTCTCGAGAGTAAATGGTCTTCCCTTTACTAAGAATGCTGAGGGTGGTCATCGTAGCACCGATATCAACAACTGCCACGAGGGGATTGTTATTTTTGAAATTCAGTTGTGGCTCGATCAGCTTATAAGCACGCTCCATTGCGAATGCTTCTACGTCGACTATCTTTGCCGTAAGTCTGGCAAAATCAAGTGCAGCCTCCCGACCATCAACGTTTTCTTTTCGACAGGCGGCAACCACGACCTGAACCTGTTCAGGGTTGTTGGGGCTAATGCCCAACACTTCAAAATCGATGGCCACATCATCCATTGGATAAGGAATATACTTGTCAGCCTGAACGGTGATTTGGCTCTCCATATCTTCATCATCGAGAGAGGCGTCAACGTCCATAGTTTTGGTGATAACCGCCGAACCTGCTACAGCAACAGCGGCGTATTTAACGGAGGTACTGGATTTACCGACAACTTTCCTGACGCATTCACCAACCGCCTCCAGTTCGTTTATGTTTTTTTCCACGACGGCATTAGGCGGAAGTGGCTCCACAGCATATGATTCCACTCGGTACTGACCGCCCCTACGACTTAACTCAAGTAACTTGACCGACGTGGAACTGATATCGATTCCCAGCAGCACGCTGAATTTCTTTCTAAGCAGCCCCAACACTTATGTTTGCCTCTTACAATTGTCTTTGTGATTGTCTTTGTGATTGCTTTAACACCATGCAACATTAATTTGAATACTTCTTCTCATTAAATAGCAGTCTGCGATATATGGCAATTGTGCCTGTCCTACAACTATTGCGTATAATGTCAAATTCTGTGGTCTGGCGAAGTGCTTTAGACGCATGCGGAAGTCGTTCATATTTCATATAACATGGATTTACAAATAAACAAAACTTATGAAAAAAGCTGTCAACGTTGTTAGATTCGGACTATGGAGCGCCATCCTTCTTGCAGGCGGTTCTCTCATGATTGGTAGTAGTGCTTACCTCTATTTGAGTCCTGGGCTTCCGCCGGTAGATGCACTCAGGGATATAAAACTACAAATTCCTTTGCGTATATACACTGAAGATAACCAGCTCATTGCTGAGTTTGGCGAAAAACGACGCACTCCTGTTACCTATGAGGAGCTGCCTGAAAATATGATCAACGCCTTTCTGGCTGCGGAAGATGACCGGTTTTACTCTCATAATGGTGTGGATATTAATGGTCTTCTAAGAGCTGCTGTTCAGTTAGTGTCTACCGGGCAGATTCAGTCTGGTGGTAGTACTATCACCATGCAGGTCGCAAAAAACTTTTTTCTGAGTCATGAGCGGGTATTCTCCCGGAAATTCAATGAAATTCTGTTGGCTCTTGAAATAGAGCAAGAACTGACCAAACCCGAAATTCTCGAGCTCTACCTGAACAAAATCTATCTTGGCAACCGCGCTTATGGCGTCGAGTCGGCGGCACAGGTTTATTACGGTAAGTCCATTGATGAGCTGACTCTGGCCCAGGTCGCCATGATCGCCGGCCTGCCCAAGGCTCCCTCCCGTTATAACCCCCTTGCTAACCGCCCACGGTCGCTGGAGCGTCGCGACTGGATTCTGGGCAGGATGAAACTGCTCGGCATGATCAACGAATCTGAATACACGACGGCAGTTCAGACACCACCGACAGCAACTTACCATGGTCTTTCAACAGATCTTGAGGCCCCCTACGTCGCCGAGATGGTACGTATGGAGGCGATCAAACGCTTTGGTGCTTCCGCTTACACCGAAGGCTACAAAATTTATACCACCATCAACAGCAAACAACAGCTTGCCGCCAACAGCACCATCGATAAAGGCTTGCAAGCTTACGATGAACGTCATGGCTACCGTGGTCCGGAAGTGAATCTGGGCACAAACCCGAATAACTGGAAAGCAAAACTCTCCGACACACTGCCCGTTGGTTCTCTGGGGCCAGCCGTCGTGACCGGGGTCAGCGATACGGCTGCTCTGCTTATGCTCGCTAATGGCAGCATGGCCTCTCTGACATGGGAACAGATGCAATGGGCAAAACCTTATATCAGTGTTAACCGGTTGGGACCTGCCCCGGACAAACCATCCGATGTCGTTCGTGTTGGTGATCTGATACGTGTACGCAAGCAGAATGACACTCTGCGACTGAGCCAGATTCCAGAAGCACAAGCGGCATTGGTTGCTATGAAACCTGCCGATGGTGCCATTACCGCCATCGTCGGCGGCTTTAATTTCTACGACAGTAAATACAACCGGGTCACTCAGGCTAACCGTCAGGTGGGTTCTGCATTCAAACCGTTCGTTTATGCTGCTGCTCTCAACAGAGGCATGACAGCTGCCACCATAGTTAACGACGCTCCTCTGGTATTTAATGATGACCAGTTGGAGAGCCACTGGCGTCCGCAGAACGATAACCAGAAGTTTTACGGCCCAACCCGACTACGCAAAGGTCTTTACCGTTCCCGCAACCTGGTATCGATTCGTGTGTTGCAGCGTACCGGTATTAACTACACGCTGGACGTCATAGAGCAGCTCGGCTTTCCAAGGAAAAAACTGCCAAACAATCTCTCCCTCTCTCTGGGCAGTGCTGGCATAACTCCACTGGAGCTTGCCACGGGCTACACAGTACTCGCCAACGGTGGTTTCAAAGTTGAACCCTATATCATTC
Source organism: uncultured Oceanospirillales bacterium (assembly GCA_947040555.1). Lineage (GTDB taxonomy): Bacteria > Pseudomonadota > Gammaproteobacteria > Pseudomonadales > Endozoicomonadaceae > Sansalvadorimonas. The sequence continues at coordinate 8,866 of CAMRBW010000089.1, forward strand.
AGCGCATTGAGCAACTAGACAACGTCGTTTATGAGGCCAACCCGGCCGTCGCCTGCCGCGACTGTTCTGAGGAGGTCATTAATCGCACCCAGAAGCTCACCGCGGTGGCAGAGTCTTTTGCTGTTCAGGATGAATCTCCAGACAGCCAGATCCATAAGGAAAAAGCCGTACGTATAGCCCCTCGGGTTATGGATGAACGGGTCAACTACATCCTCAACGATATCATGAGAGATGTTATTCAGAAGGGTACCGGACGGCGAGCCAAAGTCCTCAAGAGGACGGATCTTGCTGGCAAAACAGGAACCACCAACGATCAGCGGGATGTCTGGTTCTCCGGCTTCAATCCGGAACTGCAGGCCACCGTCTGGATGGGCTTTGATCAACCCAGGACTCTGGGACGCTGGGAGTATGGTGCCAACGCGACCCTGCCGATGTGGATCGATTTTATGAAGGTCGCTCTGGCAGGAGTACCGGAGGTCATTCCGTCTCAGCCTGACGGTATTGTCACCATGAAGATCAATCCAGGTACCGGCAAACCTGCCCGCCCGGATGAAACCGGTGCCATTTTTGAGATCTTCCGTACCGAGAATGCACCTGTTGCCGAGATCGAAGACAACGACAACGAAGCGGCTGAAAGCACTGAAATCATTTCAGGCGATATCTTCTAACCCTGAAAACGGTTCAAAAAAAATCCCCGCTTAATAAAACGGGGATTTTTTTATGCGCCGGGCAAGAGAAGATCAGTAAATGATCTCGTCCATAGTATTCAGCGGATAATGTGCAGGATAAGGCAGTCTCGCGACACCGCTATCAACAGCCGCTCTGGCAACGGCGGCAGATACCGCACCCAGCAAACGGCTGTCCAACGGTTTGGGAATAATATATTCAGGGCCAAACTTCAGGGAATCGAGCCCGTAAGCCTCCAGAACCTCTTCAGGAACGGACTCTTTGGCCAGCTCTTTCAGGGCATAAGCTGCGGCGATCTTCATCTCTTCAGTGATACGTGATGCCCGCACATCCAGCGCGCCACGGAAGATGAACGGAAAGCCCAGTACATTGTTCACCTGGTTGGGATAGTCTGAACGGCCTGTCGCCATAATCACATCCGGACGGACCGTTTTGGCCAGCTCTGGGCTGATTTCAGGATCAGGGTTAGAGCAGGCAAAGACGATCGGGTTGTCGGCCATCAGCTTCAGTTGCTCAGGAGAGAGCAGGTTCGGACCAGACAGACCCAGGAAAATATCAGCACCGGCAATGGCATCGCTCAGCGTGCGATGGCTGGTCTCTACCGCAAAAGCGGCCTTGTACTGGTTCAGGTCGGTACGATCGGTGTGAATAACACCCTGGCTATCTACCATCAGCACGTTTTCCGGCTTCAGGCCGCAGCTGATCAGTAGCTTGGTGCAGGAGATCGCCGCTGCGCCAGCACCCAGGCAGACCATACGGGCCTTTTCGATAGTCTTGCCGGCCAGCTCCAGAGCGCTCAGCATGCCGGCAACAGTGACAATCGCCGTGCCGTGCTGGTCGTCGTGGAAAACGGGAATATCACAGAGCTCGATCAGGGTCTGTTCGATTTCGAAACACTCAGGAGCCTTGATATCTTCGAGGTTAATACCACCGAAAGTACAGGCGATACGCTTGACGGTATCGATAAAAGCTTGCGGGCTTTCGGATTCGACTTCCAGATCGATGGAGTCAACACCGGCAAAACGCTTAAACAGAAGACTCTTGCCTTCCATAACCGGCTTGCTGGCCAGAGCGCCCAGATTACCGAGCCCCAAAATGGCGGAACCATTACTGATGACCGCTACCAAATTACCCTTACCGGTATATTTGTAGGCCAGTTCAGGGTCCCGGGCAATTTCACGTACGGGTTCAGCCACACCTGGGCTATACGCGAGAGCAAGGTCGCGGGCCGTCTCTGCGGGCTTGGTCAAAGCAATGCTTATTTTGCCGGGTCGTGGATGTGCGTGATAATCCAGAGCCGCCTGCTTCATATCCTCAGCCATTTATAATTTTGTCCAGTTCGAATAGTGCCTGCCGGAAAAAACGAGAACAACGAAGAAATGATTCAGTCCCGCCGGGCAATCAGCAGCAATTTATTGAGTTATTAGGTTATTAGGTTACTAGTGCTCAATCACATTGTCATGCAACGTGAAAAAAGGCACCCGAGGGTGCCTTTTTAATCTCAGCGCTTGGTGCTGAGCGCGCCGAAACGCTTGGTGAAGCGCTCAATACGGCCGCCAGTATCCATAACCTTCTGGGTACCGGTGTAGAACGGGTGGCACTTGGAGCATACGTCCAGACCCAGATCTTTGCACATAGTGGAATTGACCTTGATCACGTTACCACAGGAGCAGGAAGCAGTGATTTCTTCGTACTTAGGATGGATATCTTTTCTCATTGGGCTCAGCCTCTAACGCATAGTTGTGCACCGCCACCGGACATCTCCCTGAATAATCAGGGCCAGATTCCGGCACCGCACACTGATAATCCGGCCGCTCACCCCCGTAAAGAGAGAAGCCACCGGCAGAAGATCGCGAATCTTAGCAGACCAAAGCCCTTGGGCAAATAGCCGTGTATCACACTATGCGTGAAATTCGCTTTACATCGGTATGCAGACGTAACACATTGGTTGATCCGACTCACATTTTCGCTCATGACGGCTTGCGGGAGGAACCCACCGCTGAAACTAACCCTCGGATAGAGCAAAAAGGTCGGAAAGGAAACCTTTTGACCACCACGCCATCAAATAATTCATTATTCATGCGTTTGTGTGACTTCTGTAAAACGGTGCCAGATCAGTATCGCGCTATCAACGGTGCCGAGGCTGCCCGCTTTGCTGTGCTGCTCCCCCCGCTGCGGGCAGATATTCGCAAATTGTTGCTCTGATTTTTTCAGGGCAACCCGATAAAAAGGCGCATTTCGCTCCTTTTTTTTGCAATCATGAAGAGCCTTGTTAGTCAGGTTTACTCTGTTGTCTGAAACTATTGCCCGTCCCACCGAGTCAAAGAAATACAACAAGGGCGGATGATTTTGGGACGAATATGGAGCTTAGAAGTAGTATCAGAGGACAGCAGACACAAATCGGAAGACCATCGGCAGGACGGGCAGCAAAGCGTACAGCACCCGTTGGCAGTGATTTTTCGTTCTCTGGGAGGTCGTCAAAAAAACGAAAAATTCAATTCAACAGTAAATCATTTACCCCGCGTGTTATTGCCATTAGCAATGATCTGGAGCGGCAGGGGGTTCTGCAGCACTTGCACAAGAACTACCCCGGAGTTCCGGTTATCTCCCTACTGGTTCTTGAAGAGGCCAATCTGGCACCGGAAGGGGTGCAGACGGCGCTGGCCGGTCTGGCAGAAAACCGACCGGAGGCATTGGCCTGAAACCTTTGAGTCTTCCTTTGCTCTGGCGCTGGACTCCCTGAGCTGGACAATGACTGATCTGGAGGCTAATAAGGCTCTCCGAAACGCTGATAACGAACGCCTCCAGAGATCGCTGACACTGTCACGGGAACTTAACAAGGAGCCGAGTTCTCCCCTGACCATCAAGCTTTCAGATCCAGATGTCGTGCCGGTCTTCAACGCCACCCGAAGACTCCTTTCCTTGCCGGATGAGGGGGACCATAACCAGATACTGGAGATGGCTCGCTATGTTTTGAACCCGCCGATAACCGACCAGGTTGTGCCTGGTGCTTTCGGCGGTGAGACAACCAAGTCTGAACACTACAAGATTCCGGTTTATTTTGCCGGTGGCGCTTTTGATACCCAGGATTACCGGTTGGATCTGCGTAAGCTGCAAATAAAAAATGGCGTACTGGATGACGTCATTATTCCCTGCGGTCAGTCTCCCGTGGAATTCATGGAACCGCCAGACGGGTTCACCGCAGGCATGACCAGCAATTTCCGCTCTTTATACGACAGCGGTAGAAACCACAGCGACACAGGCTATGCCCCATGGGGGCGAGTGTCATCAGGCAACAGAAATCAGCTTAAAAGTGTGGGAACCGGGAAAAAAGATCGGCGCTCCAGCCCTTACGGATCAATGGATCCAGAAAAGAGCGGGAATTGCTGGTTGGCGGAACAGCCACTTTGTCACCCGACTGTTAAAGAACGCCTTGATAACGATGTATTCAGTCCTAAAGCCCGTGTTTATCCCCCATGCAGGGAACTGCAAAAAATCAAGGCAATTCCGGAGATAGCCCCCCGTCTGATCGCCTTGTCTGGCTGGTGTCGCCGTTTTGGCGATACGAATGATATTCCCGGCCAGAGGCTGGATCTGCTGATTAACCTGATCCAGCAACAGCAGGGCGTTTGCCAACATCGCAGCTGGGTGTTCCAGGTGTTGTGTGAATACTTTCGGGTACTGGCCCGGATGGTTAGTAATGTCGCTCACCAATATGTGGAGATCAGCCCGGATGGGGGCAAGAACTGGCGCAAGGTAGACTTGGGCGGCGGTGGCCAATGCACCTG
>CAMRBW010000090.1 GCA_947040555.1 uncultured Oceanospirillales bacterium
ATTATTATCCAGGCTGTTACTTTGCTCAGGCTGTCAATTAGCTCAGGCTGTCAATAACTTTCTGGGGATCCCTTATGATATCGTCGATGGCGACACTTATGGTTGTCACTCCATCAAATCGACAGATATTATCAATAGGAACATCATTGGTAATAATCACCAAATCAGCCTTGCCCAGATCAGTGCTGGTTATCGGATTATTGATACCCAGTGCACCCTGAGTTTCCACCTTGATCTTGTGCCCTCTCACTCTGGCACAATACTTCAGCACATCTGCTGCTATATACGTTTGCGCGATACCAGTAGAGCACGCGGTCACAGCCACAATATTCATTACCGGTTCCCACGAAAATCTTGCGGTATATCTTATGTCCGTGTGTGGATTACCGAAATCCTAAAAAAACATGATCGATGGTAAAAAAGTAACATTCTGCCGAAGACAACCAACTATTTGGAAGAGTATTGACAAAAATCAACATCAGCTACCATGTGTCGCACGGTATCGCCCAAGCGTCATCCCTGTATGCTTGCGAAATACCCGCCCCATATAGCTGCTATCTTTAAAGCCGGTTCTTGTAGCGATTTCTGATATACCCATTTGGTACTGGCTCAGCAGCATCTTTATCCGATCCATTCTGACCAGGGTCAAGTACTCGTTGAAACCCATACCTCCTTCCTCTCGAAAAAGTCGGGATAGATGATTGGGAGATATATTGTACTCCTGCGCCACCGACTCTCTGGTAATTTCAATACCAAAGTTTTTCTGCAGATAAAGGGTGATAGCGCGCCACTTATGGTAGGCCGCCGACTGAGAAGGATTGTCTTGTTCGCTTATTTTGTCATGGCAGTAGCGCAACAAGCCTTCTGCAACACATCCGGCAGTACTGGAAATACGCTGACTGATAGCCATGTCATTGAGGATTTTCTCAAGATAAAAACCTTCATGTTGCAGGGGTTCGTTTATGGTTGCCTTTTGAACCGATATTTTACCCGTATTGGTACTACAGGTGAGGCTCATACCAATTTGGTAATGTCCAAAAAGGATGGTCAGTGCCCGGCAATCCGTATGCCAATCCGGTAAATCCCAAGTCTGGGCCGGTATAAAAATAACCTCACCCCGACGGGCGAAAATCTCTTTGTATTGCCCCTCGTGACCTATCGCAGTTTTGTATTCACCTTCCAGTACATAAATAATGCGTGAGAACTTGACCAGAAAAGCGTGTTCAGGATAGCTACTGGTGTGGGAAGCGAACCAGACAGGTCCGGAAACGCCAGTGCCCAGAAATTGATCAATATGGTGGTGAATCTGATTGAAAGCGTTCATGCAAAATGCTGCCTGGTATGGGGGGAGCGCGCATCTTATTGGTCATTCGGGTAAGTATTTTGATGTAAATCAACAAGTAGTAAAAAATACTGTAAATGTTACAAAATTTACACTTTAACGATTTCTGTTATCGAGATTCTGATTTATATTCCTCCCTGCTCTGTGTTTGATGATGTTCAGTTTTAATAGGCTGGTAGCGCTGTACATTTCCTGCGCTTCATTGCTGCTGGTACTAAAACCGAGTCGGTGCGAACCGTTCTGGGCCCCCTTTCTGCGTACCCTTTGTTGTTGAGTTCGTTTCAGTATGTATTTAAAAAAATCGTTATTGGCTGCTTCTATTTTCTCAATAGTTGCACTTGCCGGATGCAATGACAATGACAATGACGATGTGGTGTATACCAACGCCAGCGTTACACTGACCCCTGAAAGCCAGCTAGTGGCATCCCGTTTTAAAGACATTATTGATCGTACGGGTAACCCTGTTGCCGTGCGCGACGTGGTGGGTGGCAATATGCGCCATATCCCCCTGTTTGATGCTGGCGCATGGCATGGCCACACCCTGTCTCAGGAGAGTAATGGTGGTCTTGCCTTTGGTGGCACCGCGCTGGTGACAGAAGAGTACGCCGTGTTTATGGCGAACCAGTTTGACACTCTGCGCCTGTTCAGTAACGACGGCACTGAAATATCCCTCAATCTGTCTGAGGCCTACTCTATTCCCGGCGCACTGGTGCAAAGGTATAAGGGTTTTAATGGCCTGACCGCAGAGATGATTCTGCGTTTTGTTACGGATCGGACGACACTGGTTCAAACAACGATTAACAATCCCGAAGGCCTCGATCTCAAAGGCTTGTGGGAAGGTCGTCTGTTGGCCAACTACCGGGCCAACTCTGGTGATCCAGTGAAAAACGACAACGGTCAGGTTATGTCGGTGGAAGAGGCCTATCCAGGCTACAGCCGCCGTATTAGTGGCACCGAACACGGCGTTGAAGTCGCTTTTGGTGAAGTCGATAACTCCTGGTCTCTGGCTACCTCCGGCCATTCCAAGTTCAAGGTGACCCGTTCGGTCGAACCTGAGTTCAGTTCCATCTCTGAAGATGGCAAAGGTTTTATGCAGCAGGCTGAGCTGGGCAGTGCCCCGACCATTACCCTGTATACGGCTTACACCCATGTACTCGATGAGTCCGATGATAAGTCGGAAACCGCCAGGCTGACCGATGTGATGGCCAAACCTGTTGAGTATATGAACGCTTCCGCCAAGCGCTGGGAAGAGTATCTGGCCAAAGGTCTCTCCAATTCTGCTGCTCTGGAACATGAGCGAGTGGCGGTGAAGGCCATGGAGACCCTGAATGCCAACTGGCGTGGCGAAGCGGGCAGCATTGCGACTGATACCGTTACCCCGTCGGTTACTGCGCCCTGGTTCTCCGGTAACCTGACCTGGCCCTGGGATACCTGGAAGCAGGCCTATGCCATGGCACATTTCAACCCGGACGTGGCCATGGATAATATCCGTACCGTGTTCCAGTATCAGATTCAGGCTGATGATGCTCTGCGTCCGTGGGACAAGGGCTATCTGTTAGATGTCGTTGGCTATAACCTGTCTACAGAACGTTATGAAGCCATGAGTGCTGCTGGCCTCGATGTATCAAACCTGTCAGCAAGCAGTGCTTCCAACTGGAATGAACGGAATACCAAGCCTTCTCTGGCCTCCTGGGCTGTATGGGAAGTTTACAACGCTTTGAAAGATGAGCATGGTCGTTCAAATGACGCTCAAGCCTGGCTGGAAGAGATGTACCCTAAACTGGTCGCCTACCACGACTGGTGGCTCAATGCCCGTGATACCAACAAGAATGGTATTCCGGAATACGGCGGTGCCAAGGATCCGGTACACACTGTTTATCAAGCTGACGAGACCTCCGGTGACTGGGGTGCAGATGCCAAACTTGATGAGATGAAGTTTCAGTACAAGACGGAAACGTCTGGCACTGATTGGATCTACGAAACCGGTGTCGAAAAATACAACGCTTTGCTGCTCAGTAGCGAGTACACCGAGATGTACATTCCGGCCAAAACCGCAGCGTCCTGGGAGTCCGGTCGTGACGATGCTGCCGTGTTTGGCTTTATTGATACTATCGATGATCTGCAGGGCTGGAGCACTGCGCCCACTCCGGAACAGGCTCTCGAAACCGATCAGATGGGCCGTTATGCCAATAAGCTGAACAGCTTTGTCAACGATCACATCGTCAACATGGTTGATGGCAAGTCTGTGGTTATCTACACGGATGCCTCTACAGCCAATATGGACAAACTGGCTCTGGCCAAGAAAGAGTGGGAAGTTCGCTTTAACGAAAATACCGGCGGTGATGGCAAGCTCTCGGGTTACTCGTTGATGCAGGAGTCGGTGGATCAGGCCTCCTACTGGTTCTCAGATAACAACTATCTTTCCCAAATTGCCAATGTCCTCGGTAAAGCGGCGGATGCGAAGAAGTTCGCCGACAATGCTACCAAGACCAAAGCGTACATTAACCAGTGTATGTTTGATGCGACCACGGGCTACTACTACGATATTTCCATCAATGTAGACAACGCCGGTGCTATTGCACCACTGCCTGACGGTTGTGCTGGTGAACCTCTGGTTCAACGCGGTATGGGTCCTGAAGGTTGGTCACCGCTGTTTAATAAGGCTGCTGATCAGGCCAAGGCTGATGCAGTGGTAAAAAACATGCTGGATCCAGACAAGTTCAACTCCAAGGTGCCTCTGGGTACGGCGGCCGCTGACAGCCCTGCCTACGGCGCTGATATATACTGGCGTGGTCGTGTATGGCTGGATCAGTTCTACTTCGGCGTACGGGGTATGGACAACTACGGTTACGGCCAGGAAGCTCTTGAGTATGTTGACCGGTTGTTCCAGAACGCAGAGGGCTTGACTGCTCAGAAGCCTATTCAGGAAAACTACAACCCTGAGACTGGCGCTGTGCAAGGTGCCAACAACTTCTCCTGGAGTTCCGCGCACACCTATATGCTTTATCGGGGTTTCTTCAAGTAATCCGTTTTTAGATACTGTTAAAAGACAGCTTATATAAACGACAGATTGCATAAACGACAGCTTACAGCCTGATAGGGTTGTAGGCTGTTTTTTATAATTTGAAAAATGAAGCTTGAATGAAATATTGGTGATTTTTGATAAAGATCAATAATTATTAAGAAATATTGGAAACGATACAAAAGTGATAAAAATGAATTATTTGTCATATTTCTGAAGGGAGGGTGCTCAATTATAGTGTTTAACACCGTTTATAGATGTTCGGGTTTGAATTCTATTCAATAATTTATCCATGATTTCGAACCTGAAAAAAATCATAATTAATTCTTTTTTGTCCGGTGTCGTTTGCATTTATGCAACGATAACAACCGGGGATCATGTTTATCTAACCAGCTATTTAAACCCAAATATAAAAATATTGGATGTAGTATGAAGTTTAAGCGTAGCGCTCTTTCCTGTGCAGTATTAATGGGCATTCTTGCTCTGACTGGGTGTAACGATGATGATGGTGATACTATCATTATCGCTCCGCCAGTTGATGAAAATGCGGGCATCGATATGGGAGCCAATCCTCCCGTAGCATTTGAAGATATGGATGTCACACGCTACGTGAATCCATTTATCGGTACCGGCAACCTGGGTAACACCTATCCAGGTGCGACGACACCACACGGCATGGTTCAGCTATCTCCTAACAACGGTTCTAATGGTTGGGAATATATCTCCGGCTATTATTATCATGACAACCGTGTCGCTGGCTTTTCTCACACCCATCTTTCCGGTGCAGGTGCTGGCGATTTGAACGATATTTTGGTCATGCCAATCAATACTCGCTCTGATTACATGATCAATGAAGGGTCTGCGACTCTGCATCTTGAAGCCTCCCGATTCCAACACAAAAATGAGTCTGCGACAGCGGGTTACTACTCTGTCTTTCTGGATGATTATGGTATTAAAGCGGAGCTTACCGCTTCAGACCGCGTCGGCGTTCACCGCTACTCTTTCCCTCAGGATGCCAAATCCGAAATCATTGTAAACCTTGGCTTCAAGCTGAACTGGGATTTTACCGCTGCATCCAACTTTATCTGGGATAAGGAAAGCAACACGCTCTCCGGTCACCGTTTCTCTGATGGTTGGGCACCCAGCCAGAAAGAGTTTTTCGTGATGGAATTCGATCAGCCGATCAAAAACATTCGTTTCGAAAAATATGATAAAAATGCCAAGGCGTATGTGGCAATGGCTGATGGCACGACAGCTGTGGATGAGCAGTATGCCCGGGCTTATGTCGAGTTTGATACGGCCGGCAGCGATCTTGTGGTTGAAGCCAAGCTGGCACTCTCCAATGTTGAAATTGGCGAAAACGGCGTTACCGGCGCCTCTCTGAATATCACTGAAGTTGCTGAAAAAACGTTTGATGACGTACGAAAAGAAGCTACAGCCGCGTGGGAAACAGAGCTGGGCAAAATTCGGGTAGAAGGTGATAAAGAGTATAAACAGACATTCTATACCGCTCTCTATCACTCATTCCTGGGGCAGACGATTCATTCCGACCTGGATGGCAAATACCGTCAGGTGCTTCAGGGGCGTGGTGCTTATCCCAATGGTGAAGATGGTAGTCCGGAGCTGATTGATCCGGTTCGTACCGCAGATGCCAATAAAGACGGGGTTCCGGACTTCATTCGCTATGATAGCTTCTCTCTCTGGGATACCTATCGTTCAGTGCAGCCACTCTCCAGTATTCTTGAGTCTGACCGTCTGGCTGATGTCGTGTTGTCCATGTTGTCTTATGCAGAAGAAGACGGTGGTCGTCTGCCAGAGTGGACCTTCAAGGGTAACGAAACCGGCATGATGATGGGGATGCATTCCACCCCGGTTATTGCTGATGTTATCACCAAAGGTTCGCTGGATAAGCGCCTGACCGATCTTGATTTCTCGGCCGCTGATATTCAGGACGTGAAAGAGCGTCTGGTGCGGGCTATGATCAAGGATGCCCGTAAAGGCAGCGCTGTAGAATCCATTGATGAGTATGCGGAAAAAGGCTACAAGTCAGCGATGCTGCGGAAAGATGCGACCGATGATATGTGGGCATCGCACTCTCCATTTGTGAGTAGCTGGACGGCCTCTTTTTCGCTGGAATATGCTTACAACGACTGGAACATCGCTCAAGCGATTAAGGTTGTACTCGGCGAGGATAGCCCTGAGTACAAAGAGTTTTCCGATCGCTCCAACAACTGGCAGGCACAGTTCGACTTTGGTGGTGCCAGATACAAGGGTTGGTTTAAAGCCCGCGATACAGAAGGCAACTTTATTGATGCGAACTGGGTTGACCCGGCCACCGGTAAGGCTGTTGGCAAAGACTGGCGTCCTGATATGTTCAACTACGCCTTTACTGAATCCAACGGCTGGCAGTACTCCTTCAGCGTTCAACACGACATTCACGGTCTAATCGACCTGATGACTCAATTTGATCAGGAAGTTCAGGATCCTCAGGCGCAGCGCGGTGAGCTGTTTGCAGAGCGTCTGGATGAGTACTTCAGCACCTATCCTGACCGTAATGCCGGCGATAACCAGTTCCCGGTTTTCAATACCGGTAACCTTGGCCAGCACGTACAGGGTAATGAGCCTGACCACCACGTACCTTACCTGTACAACTATGTGAGTCAGCCCTGGAAAACCCAGACTGTAGTCGCAGCGGCAACAAACGTCTGTTACAACAATACGCCTAACGGTATCTGTGGTAACGACGACTTTGGCACCATGTCATCCTGGTTCGTGTTCCGTGCCCTTGGCTTCTATCCAGTGAATGCGGCATCGGGCATCTACGAGATTGGCACGCCAATGTTTAACAAGGCATCCATTGACGTAGGCAATGGCAAGTCCTTTGACATTACCGCAGCCGATGTCAGCCGCGAAAATATTTTCATTCAGTCTGCACGGTTAAACGACGAGGTCTTTAGCCGTACCTACCTGACTCAGGATGAGATCATGAATGGCGGTAAGCTGGAGTTCGTAATGGGCAACACACCTAACAAGGAGTGGGGTACAGGTACAAATGATGTACCACCAAACCTGGGTATTGGTGAATTCCTGCACGACAGATAAGGTAAGCTGAATCCAGCAGACTTTGTTCCCAAAAAAAACCACCGGCATTTGCCGGTGGTTTTTTTGCAAGCAGTCTCAAGCTATCACATTCGAAATCAGCGACGCTCAATACCGGCAGGAACGTAATCAGCCACCTTCAGCGGTGAATGCTTTTCCACATATTCGCGCAGAACGTCGCCATCGATATAACCGGTATCCACATAGCCGGGATGTTCAACAATATTCGGATAGCCATCCCCACCCTTGGCAGAAAAATTGATCAGCGCCATACGGTAGGTTTTGTCCATATCCACCGGCTGACCACCGATGCTTTTAACATCAACCTTGTCGCCATCAATAACCATCTCTACCCCTTTGAAGTGGGCAAAAGCACCGGTATCCACCGGCTGGGCAGCAACTATCTTCAGATAATCCACCACCTCTTTACCGGTCATATTCACGTAGGCCAGAGCATTACCGAAAGGCGCCACGGTGAGAATGTCCCGATAGCTGATCTCACCGGCATCGATGCTGGCGCGAATACCGCCGGAGTTCATAACCGCCAGATCAGCATCCGTCTTTTCCATCATGGCGCTGGCAATCAGCGTGCCCAGATTGGTGTAGCCAAAACGAACTTTGTCCCGATCACCGGCCAGACGCTCATCTACATAACCGACAATCTGCTGAACCAGTTTTGCGCCCTTCTCCTGATAAGGCGCCAGCATTTCAGCCATTTTGGGGTCTTGAGCCAGAGTGATATTGTCCTTGTGGTTGACCGGAATCAGCTTGTAGTCGAGCAGAGACAATTTGCCATTACGGTATTCAAAATCTGCGCGTCCCACATAACGCCCCCACTCATGCGCCTGAACAATCAGGGTACCGTTCTGCAGATCGGGTTTGAACAGCGCATCCTGAGAGTGACCACCCACGATCATATCAATACCATCAACGCTGCGCGCCAAAGTCACATCGCCTGGCGCATTCACACCGTGTTCCGCATTCTGAAAGTGGCCTATATGAGTGATGGCAATAACGACATCCGTCGTTTTACGCAGCTCAGGTACAATCTTACTGGCAGCTTCAACCGGCGTGATAAATTTTAGATCGGTCATGTAATCCGGATTACTTAATTTCGGCGTATCCATGGTCGTCAGACCAAGAACACCTATTTTTACATCACCCAGCTGGAACGTTGTGTAGGGTTCAAAGGCGTGCTTTCCGCTCTCTTTATAAAGGATGTTGGCAGAAAGAAAGGGAAATCCTGCCAGCTCCTGCTGCATCTTCAGAATTTCGCGAGGGTTATCAAACTCATGATTACCTACCGCCATGGCGTCATAATCTAACAGCTTCATACCCTTGAAGTCGGGCACGGCATCCTGCATGTCAGACTCTGGTACCCCGGTGTTTATATCACCACCGGAGAATAGCAGTACATGGCCACCCGCAGCCTCCACTTCAGCACGAATCCGGGAGACCAGAGTCATACGGGCTGCCATGCCCCACTCGCCATTTTTATTCGTCCAGAAGCGACCATGATTATCGTTGGTATGGAGGATCGTGAAATTCTCGACTTTATCGTTAACCTTGTCTTCCAGCCTTTTTTCCACGTTGTTTTCCACTCTGTTTTCAAGAGCAGAAACCGGGGATTCTGTGGGCTTTGAGCAAGCGCTGATAAACAGAGCGAGAGCTGAGACTGCGACAATTTTGCAGCCAAATTCATAACGCGAGATATTATCTCTCAAACTCAAGTCCTCAAATGTGAACGTGGCGTTTTATTTTTCGGTGAGTGCTATTGTCCTGATCCATCGGTCATGTCCATTTGACGTAGATCAATAAATTACCAATTGACAGTTAATAGACGAGCACGGGCTGAATCACACTTTGCGGTCAGCCCGAAGTATTTACCCCAGAGAAAGAGTGCGCTGCACCAGTCCCAGTGCTGCCGGACGGTGGGTCACCATCAGCAGGGTTTTGCCTGATATCGCCTCATTCAGCAGCGTAATTATCCGGCTCTCCGTCTCCGGATCGAGACCTTCCGTCGGCTCATCCAGAAGCACCAGCAAGCAGCTCTCATCCAGCAGACGCAGCAGCACTCTGGCAATACCGAAGCGACGCTGCTCGCCGCCGGAGAGTGTCTGACCTGCAGCCCCCAACCAGAGGCCCAGCAGTTCATCTTCAGGAGCGATATGGGTCAAACCAACACGCTTGAGCACACTGATCAGGTCGCCATCGGTAATATCGCCGGCAATGGCCGGATCGATTGCCAGTAGCAAATTATCCCGCACCGAGGCACTGAAGATATGAACACGTTGGGGCATCACAGCCATAGCACGACGCAATCGCTGCTCTGTAAAACGGGTAATGGGTTGACCATCTAATGCTATCTCCCCCTCGCAAAGCCAGTCTCTGGTCACCAACTGCAGCAGTGAAGACTTGCCGCAACCGGTTGGTCCAACCAGAGCGACCCGCTCGCCCGCTTTCAGTTCCAGATTGAACTCTTTTAATACCGGCTCTCCCTGGGGATAGGCAAAGCTGACTTTATTAAAGGAGAGTGCTCCTGTGCAGGCTTCCGGCCCAGTCGCTTCGTCAGGAAACACGACAACGGGCTTTTGTTCCGTAACATCTCGTAGTCGTTTGGTCGCACTGTGAATTTGCCCCAGCATCTGAAACGCAGCAGGCAGCGGCGTAATCGCTTCAAAAGCCGCCAGCGCAGCCAGCGTCAACATCACGATCACCGGCCCCTGCAGCCGGCCTGCCGGTACAGTGCCCGCTAAATCGAGAAGGCCAAACAACACCACACCGGACAAAGTAAAGCCCGTCAGTAACGCAATCACTACGACAGAAAGGGCGGTCACACGGGTCATTTGCTGCTCGTGCTCCAGAGCCACCTGTTCCGCGTCAGTCACCTTCTGCTGATAGCGATTCGTTGCACCATAGACCTGTAGTTCGGTCTGTCCGGCTACATAGTCCATTATCTGGTTACGCAGCACTTCCCGTGCCTGTACGGTCTTTTCACCGGGCGCCTGCCCCAATCGGAAGAACCAGACGGGTAGCAGAACCATAGTTAATGCCAGTACCAACAATAAAAACCAACCGATTTTTATACTAAACAGAAAAGCAAGCAGTGTCAGCGCCAGCGTGGCCGACAACGCCAGTAGCAGAGGGCTGATCAGCCGTAAATAGAGCCCATCAAGGGTATCGATATCCGCCACTAGTCGGTTCAGCAACTCACTGTGGCGAAAGCCCTTCAATCCTGCGGGAGCCAGTGGTTCAACTTTCTCAAAAAACCAGATCCGCAATCCGGCCAGCAAGCGGAATGTGGCATCGTGCGTCACCAGTCGTTCACCATAGCGACCGGCAGTACGGACAATAGAAAAGCCACGAACACCCGCACCGGGCGTAAAAAAATTAAAAACTTGCGCCGTAGCTACTGTCAGACCGGCGACAGCTGTCGCCGTAATAAACCATCCCGAGAGAGACAGCAGACCAACACTGCTGAGCAGTGTGACCAGTGACAAGAGAAAGCCAAGACCAAAGCGAAGACGGTACTTTCTTGCCAGCGCCAAAAATGGTTTCAGATCCCGATAAACTGTGCCCATGGAGTCAGTCATGTCCCACCTCTCCCTCTGTTTTTTGTACGGTTGCGAGCTGTGCCATTTCAAGGGTCTGCCACTGTTGAATCAGCGAACGAAAAGCCGGACAGCTCTCCAATAACGCCTGCTGACTGCCCAGACCAATCACCTGTCCTTTAGCCAGCATCAGCACCTGTGCTGCCGAACTCAGGCTTTCCGGACGATGGGTGATGGTGATCATCGATCGCCCCGCGGCGACACTCTCCACCGCATTCTTGATAATGCGGGCGCTGTTATGGTCAAGACTGGCGGTGGGTTCATCCATTACCAGCAGCTGGAATGGACGCAACAGTGCCCTGGCCAGGGCAACCCGCTGTGCCTGACCAACGGAGAGACCGGCTCCCTCATCCCCCAGCACCGTATCCAGACCGTGGGGGAGTCGCTCAAGAAACTCATTCACATGGGCCGTGTTCATAACACGATGAAGATCGTCGTCTGTCGCTTCAGGCAGTGAGAGTGCGATATTTTCCCGCAGGGTTCCATGAAATAGACGTGGATTCTGCCCCAGCCAGGCGATGTGTCTGCGCCAACTGGCAAGATCAAGATCACGCAGGGAGAGACCATTCACCAGCACCGTACCTTGGTAATCGACAAAGCCGAGCAGTACGTTCAATAGTGTGGTTTTACCGGCACCGGATTCGCCAACAATGACCAGCTGCTCACCCGGTTTTAGCGCGAAGGAGACGTTATCAAGAATGCGGCGACCACTCCCTACCGTCACCGAAACACGCTGAAAAACAACTGTTGCCGCCTGCTTTTCTGGGCATGGTTCAGGGCATGACTGCTGCTCATGATGAGCCGATGTCGTCTGTTCTTCATGGAGAAACGCCTCCAGATCATCGGCTGCGCCCACGGCATCGGCCTTTGCATGGTAGTAGGTGCCCAGCTCTCTTATGGGCTGATAGTACTCGGGAGCCAGCAGCAACAGAAACATGCCGGAAAACAGGCTCAGTGACTCCCCCCACAGGCCAAAGTCCAGGTAACCCAGATAGCTCATACCGAGAAAAACAGCCGTGATCGCAATAGATACAGAGGTAAAAAATTCCAGCACGGTAGAAGAGAGAAACGCCAGCCGAAGCACCTGCATGGTTTTCTCACGGAACGCTTCCGCCGCCGATGCCACCGCCTGTTTTTCCCGGCCACTCTGGTAAAAAAGACGCAGGGTTGTTAACCCCTGCAAGCGGTCAAGAAAATGGGCACTGAGCCGCGACAAGGCCTGAACATTGCTCCGACTGGCCGCCGCCGCCCGGTTACCTACCAGAATCATAAACAGAATCAGAAGCGGCGCTGTCAGCAACAGAATAAGAGCAATCACCCAACTAAAGTTCAGCACCAGGGCGATCGTGAGCAGCGGCAAAATCCGTACCAGCAGCATCTGTGGTAAATAGCGGGCGTAAAAATTATTGAGTTTATCGACCTGCTCCATCAGCAGCGTCAGCCAGCTGCCGGTCGATCTTTCCGCAAGAATGACCGGCCCAAACTGTTCGATACGTTCAAGCAGCGCAGCCCGTATCTCTCTGCGTACCTGTTCCCCCGCCTGTTGTCCGGCCAGTTCACGACCGCGACCACACAGCCCCCGAGCCAGCGCCGATGCCAGCAGGGTTGCTATTCCGGGGAGAATGTCGATGACGGTCGCTCCCGCCATCACCAGACTGTCGATTATCCAGGCCAAGGAGAGGGCTTGAAGAATAATAAAGAGGTACTGACAACAACCAAACAGCACGGCTCGCCGAATAATCGGACCAACACTGGCCTGCCGGAGCTGGAGCCAGGACTGCACAACCTGTTCCCGTTCCCTGAGCATGGATCACCACGGATTTTAGTTAAAAAATGGTCAACAAGTGTACGCATTTCGGGAGTTTATGCCTAACCGATTTTCTAATAGTAAGTCGGTACAGGTGTTTGATATCTGTGTCATTGTGGTTATTGCCGGTATCGTATAAATAGCGGGAGCGGCTGGTGTTAGCCATTGGGACAGGTAACGATGCATTTCTATTGCT
>CAMRBW010000091.1 GCA_947040555.1 uncultured Oceanospirillales bacterium
TTTTTCTAGCTGTACTTTTTCTAGCTGTACTTTTTCTAGCTGTATCTTGCCTGGCCGAGACTGAGAATTTTCTGTCGTATCAATATCAGACACCAATCCCAAAGCACATTCTATAGCAAAAACGACGGAGGATGGGTAATTGCCTAATGCTGCAGTAACCCCTTCTCTCCGGCAGAGATCACGCAGATGTGAATTCTCATACAAACGCTGACAGGCATCAATCAGAGCCTGCTCTGCATCTTCGAGTGTCTCGACACTAAAGCCAGGCAGCGGGGCGCAGTCGCCGAACAGGGTCTGTGAACCATCGGTAAACCGAACCAGCAGCCCCTCCCGAAGGTTGTTCGGACAGCCGGGAAGTCGCCCTGTCAGTGGAACTGACCAGCGGGCAATATCTGCCCGCCAGTCGGTGTATTGCTCCTTCTTCATAAAAGAGCTGTCTTCAAGGATTTCGACCAAAGCGGCTGAAGTCTGGATCACGCTTCTCAATAAAGGCGTTACGACCTTCCTGACCTTCTTCGGTCATATAGAACAGCATGGTCGCATTACCGGCCAGCTCCTGCAGACCCGCCTGACCATCACAGTCAGCGTTCAGGGCAGCCTTCAGGCAGCGCAGAGCCAGCGGCGAGTTGCGCAGTATTTCACGACACCATTCGACGGTCACCTCTTCCAGCTCTGCCAGAGGTACGACAGTGTTGACCAGACCCATGTCCAGTGCTTCCTGAGCCTTGTATTGACGGCACATAAACCAGATTTCACGCGCCTTCTTCTGACCGACCAGACGCGCCATGTAGCTGGCACCAAAGCCACCATCAAAGGAGCCGACCTTGGGGCCGGTCTGACCAAATATGGCGTTTTCAGCAGCAATGGTCAGGTCACAAATCATATGCAGTACATGACCGCCACCAATGGCGTAGCCCGCAACCATTGCCACAATCGGCTTGGGGCAGGTACGGATCTGACGCTGAAAATCCAGCACGTTCAGATGATGTACGCCGCTATCATCTTTGTAGCCGGAATCACCACGCACTTTCTGATCACCACCGGAGCAGAATGCACGACCACCTGCACCACAGAGAATAATGACACCAATATCACTATCACGACGAGCGTCGTCCATAGCGCGTTGCATTTCCATCACTGTCAGAGGACGGAAAGCGTTGTGCACCCGAGGACGGTTAATGGTAATACGGGCAATACCTTCAGCTTTGTGGTAGAGGATATCTTCATAACCCTCGGAACAGCTGTTCCAGACCAGGGCTTCACGAATAAGCGAGTTGTTCATTACGGATGTACTCATTAAGTTGAGGATTTTAAGGGGTTGTTCATGATCATCAAAATTAGTTGGAGAGCTTAAAAACCGGTTTTACTGCGGTGTTGCAGAGATGTATTACAGCCAGCGATAAGCGGGAAAAACGTTACAAGGATAACAGCGCTTCGATAAAACCAGCGGGATTATCACGATGAGCATTATGACCAGCATCGGCAACGATTATGGCTCTCACCATGCCACTCCTGGCCAATGAGTCGGCTAGGAGTCTGAATTTTTTATCGTACTCACCCACAAAATAGACGACAACACTCTTTTTTTCGCAACCTTCTTCTTCGCAACCTTCTTTATTGCAACCTTCTTCATCGTAACGTTGTCTCAATAAACGACGATAGTCTGATTGTTGGGAGAGGCTGCAACCGGTCAGTATGGCCGCCAGTATTCGGCCATCATTATTTCTTGCACGCTCTTTCACCAGCTGCCTGCGGCTCTCATCATCAAGGCTGGAGAACACCGGCTGGCGATACCAGTCCATCAACACAGACTCAAGAGGTTCATGGAGAAAGCGGTCGCTCCAGGCTGCATCAGAGAGTTTACGCTGCTGACGTTCCGGTTCACTCTGCAGCCCCGGATGTGCGCCTTCGAGGAATAACGTATCAACCCGTTCAGGAAACAGATCAGTAAACGCCATGGCGACCCGGCCGCCGAGGGAATAACCGAGCAAAGAGACTCGCTCCAGACCGTGATTGCGCAACGTTTCATGCAGCTGTCGGGCGATATCGTTCAGAGTGATCACGAATTCTTCACCAGCAGTGACTTCGTGACGACTGTCACCATGGCCGGGAAGATCGACCGTCAAACAGCGATAACGCGCCAACACGGAAGCTTTGTAGTTTTGTCTCTCGGTGGTGAACCAGTCTTGACCAGAACCAAGGAAACCATGGATAAATACCAAAGGCTCCCCTTCACCGCCATGATCAATGAGGTTGAGGTCAATAAGGTTAAGGTCAATAAGGTTAAGAGTCACAACGCAAGCTCATTAATAGCGTGCCGCAGCTGCATAAATTGATCAGTCCCTTCAGAAGGTGGCACACAAACTTCAATGACTGTACCTCGGTCGTCGTCCAGTGCTTTCTGTAACACCTTCAGAAAATCGGACTGTGTCGTCGGGCGCTGGTAGTCAAGATCAAACATCTGGGCCGCACCCTTCGCCCGCAGGTTATGTTCCACACGGAAACAGCGCGCCCCGACCGGTTCTGGTACCGGGAACAGATTAAAAATACTGCCACCACTGTTGTTGAGCAGCACCACAACCAACTGATAGCGGCTCACCAGTGCCAGCGAGTTGAGATCATGCAAAAACGACAGATCTCCGATCAATATGACCGTTCTGCCAGAGCTGGTCACACTGTGACCGCTGGCGGTCGCCATCAGACCATCAATGCCGCTGATGCCGCGATTGGCCCATACGGGTTGCCACGGACTATCCACATCTGTATTAACGCCTGCATTGGTCAAACTATCCAGATAGCGCACCGGCATACTGTTGCCGACAAACAGATTGTGTCTGCCCCTCTCCGTGCTCATGGACATATAGAATGCCCGAATCGCTTGAATCTCGGTTAGCGATTCGCTCTCGGAAGTATGATGATCAATTACGCTATGAACGACAGTGGAAACCTTTTCCCCCATCGTTAATATTGTATCCCGCCAACTATAATCGAGATTTTGTGCAACCGGTTGGTTCAGCAACTGACCACAAAAATCTTGTACAGCCATGGAAATACGACGGGTTACTGAAAAATTGGGATCGTGACGATCACTGCGCTCATCGACATACCAATGCTCTACGGCACATTGCGCCAGCCAGTTGTTGACTTGTTTGCCAAGTACACGACGACCGATCTGTATAACCAGATCCGCCTGACTCATAAGAGTCTGAACAGCCGGGGCAGCAACCGTCATATCGGCACAGGCCAGCGCCAGCGGATGACCGTGGAGACCGGACTGAATATCAGCGACCAGCAGCCAGCCGGATCGCTCGACCAGCTCAGCAACCGCAGCCGCTTCCGATGCCCGTAGCTGACCCGCCAGCAGCACCACTTTTCCAAGGCTCAACACCGGTTGTTCAGGATTCAATACCGGCAGAGGCAAAACTGCGTTCTCGGGCACAAGCCAGTGGCAGAGCGGTGCGTCACTGTTGAACCAATGGCGGATCGGTTTGAGCCATTCGCTGTCATCAACCGCCGTTCCCTGTCCGTACAGAGGATCCCGCAGCGCCTGATTAATATGCACCACGTAGTTATCCGGACGCTTGAGAATTGCCACCGCTTCATCAAGGATCTGCAGCAGCCACTTCACCGGTAGCGCCTGATCAGGCACTGGCAGGAGGAGTGTTCGCGCTACCGCCTCGCCAAAGATACCGGGCTGCGTCAGTGTCTGATTGGCACCACAGCCCAGCAGTTCCGGCGGACGGTCAGCCGTCAACAACAGCAGTCGCACCCCGCTCTCCCGCGCCTCCTGAACCGCAGGAGAGAGATTGGCAACCGCCGTTCCGGAGGTGGTCACCACCACCACGGGGGTATCACTCTCCCGCGCCAGGCCAAGGGCAAAAAAACCAAGGCCGCGCTCATCAAAATGGCTATGAATCGTCAGCTGTTGGTGTCGCTCCGCCGCCAGTGCCAGAGGGGCACTGCGCGACCCCGGTGCCAGACAGATATGGCGAATGCCCAGTCGATAGAACTCGGCAAAAACCAGATCACACCACAGGCTGGTCAGATCCTGATGCAGATTCATTCATTCACCTTCAGGATCGATTGCACGGTTCGGAGTTTGCTGTTCAGCTCGTCCCATTCGTCATCAATATTGGACCCCGGGACCATGCCGACACCGGAGTAAAGTTTCAGGGTGTGACCACTCAGCCGGGCGCTACGGATAGCCACAGCAAATTCGGCACCATTCTGTTCCAGCATACCGAACGGCCCGGCGTACCAACCTCTGGGATAGGCTTCCAAACGACTGATCAGCTTCATCGCTTTTTCCTTCGGAAGACCACCCACGGCGGGGGTCGGATGCAGCAGTCGAATCAATGTAGCATCACAGGTTTCGTCTTTCAGGGTGGCCGCCACACACTGACGCAGATGTTGAATGTTGCGCAGCTTGACCAGCTCCCTATCCCGGGCGGGCTCCACGTACTCTGAACACTGTGACAGGGCCTCGGTAATGGCGTGCAATACCAGCGCATTCTCGCGCCGGTTCTTGTCATCGGCCAACAGGGCGGCCGCCAGCCGCCGATCCTGAACCGGATCCGATCCTCTCGGGGTAGTACCGGCCAGCGCTTCGCTGCGCAGGCTTTTGCCCTGTCGCTGGTAGAGACGTTCCGGCGAAGCACCGAAGAACGTCTCTCCGTGCTCATTGGTAAAGCCGAAACGGTAGGTATCCGGGGTCAGCTGTTGCCACTGCCGGAGCATGGACCAGGGGCAGAGATCACCATCAAGACTCAGGGTTTGCTCCCTGGAGAGCACCACCTTGGCAACAGAGCCGGTATTCAGCTCATCAAGTGCCTCACCAGCACACCGTTGCCAACTGTCCCAATCAGGGTGTTCCATGACTATCGCCGCCCTGGGCATGGCCGTGGGGAAAAAGGCCGCTGTCTCTAATGTCGATTTCAGTTCCTGCAGCTGGTCGATGACCCGCCGCCGCTCCGCTTCCATGGCTGGTGAGCCATCGAAAAACAGATTGCAGGCGAGTATCAGTGCGCTGTTTTGGGGATTGTTCTGGGGATTGTTTTGGGGATTGTTCTGGGGATTGTTCTGGGGATTGTTCTGGGGATTGTTGCTGCGCAGCAGCTCAAAACGGGGCAGAATCAGCTCGCCACCGGAAAAGCCAGGCCAGAAATCAGATTCCTCGCTGGAGAATGCAAGGCCGCCGTAGATCCGCGCATTCGGGCTGGTCTGGAAAATTTCATCCAGTTGCCGGTGACACTCATCGAAAGCCTGCAAGGTGTTCAGTTTAAAACTGAGGGCAACGCCTACTCCGGCGGCTTCCAGAGTATAATCACGGTTGGACCAGTACAGACGAATGCCACTGCTCCCGGCCAGCCAGGCCAGCAGGGAGATGTCGGTTGGGACGGGTTGAACAACACGCTGCCAGTGACTTGCGGGCGTCACGCAATGGAGTTGTTCAGCCAAAAGGCTGAAAGCCTCTGACAATGTCGGCAGGTTCAGGGGTTTGACTGTGTTCATAATCCATCATGGCGGTAGTGGTAAGCTATTTTAGACCGATATGACCCCCAACTCAGATTGGTATAAACCGAACACAATGCCGGTCAAAACACAAAAAGTCAAAACACAAAATTCCATGCTCATTCGCCAAACATTGTTTGTGATAGAATGCGCATCAATAACAAGCTTTATTATAAGCAGGGATGATAAAACCTATGGCAACCAATGGGGCATCAGCCCGTCAATGGCTCGCTGAAAATGGCAGCGGGGCATCCCTCGAAGCGTTGCAGCGTATCCGCGATGCTATCGCCGGAAAGCTGGACGCACTCGCGGAAGAGCATCCCGATGAGGATGGTCTGCTGGAGGCACTGGATGTGATGGACGACTGGATTAATAGCCGTCACGGTAGCACTCAGCAAGCTGAGCCTGCAGCCGCGTCGCTGCCTGTATTGGATACTGGCCCCCTTATCCCCGATCTGCCTCCGGCTGAACAACTCTCTCCGGAAGAGAAACAAGCACGTTTCCGTGCCTTATTACAGAATGGGCGGACAACAGGAACCCCTGCTGCATAACAGCAGGGAGTTGCTAACGCTCAATCCTTTCTTTCCGTGTCATGGGCATTGCCGCCATTCCCGCCTTCCTGAAGCCTTTGGTGATATGCCGGGAGAATGGTGAGTTGACCCCTCAGGCAAGCGAGAGGTGAATAGTATCAATGGCAGTTAACGCGAGAGATAATCACGGACAGCCATTGTTACTCTTGGATGTTACTCTGGGACACCCAATGTTTTGTTGTATTAAAGATCGTGCCTGACATCAGCCTCCCCCATACTTTGACTCTCGAACCCATCGGCGTTATCCGCTCCTGTTATCAGGAGAAATTCGGCATTCCTCGCCAGCCCGGCCTTACCATCAGTGCCAGAGCGCAGCTGGAATTACACGGTGCCTGCAATTGCCCGGAGGCCGTTGTGGGTCTGGAACAATTCAGTCATATCTGGATTCAGTTTGTCTTTCACCAGACTCTGGCTGAAGGCTGGCGACCAACCGTACGTCCTCCGCGATTGGGTGGTGAAAAACGTCTGGGCGTCTTTGCTACCCGTTCAACCCATCGTCCCAATCCGCTGGGCTTGTCGCTGGTCAAGCTGGAAAGTATTCACCATGAAAAAGGTCAGGTCTGGCTCGAATTGTCTGGCATCGACCTGCTTGATGGCACGCCCGTCATCGATATCAAGCCTTACCTGCCCTGGGCCGACAGTCAGCCGGACGCAACCGCTGGCTTCGCCCCGGAACCGCCAGAAACCATCACCGTTAGCTGGACAGAAGCTGCTCTTCTGCAATGCCGTCAGGCTGGCCAACAGCTGGGACAGCCATTCCAGCAACTGGTGGAAGAGGTACTCAGCCAGGATCCTCGCCCGGCCTACCTGAAAAAACGCCCACGAGAAGACTACGGTGTACTACTGTGGGGCTATAACGTGCGCTGGAAAGTAAAAGAAGAGGGCTTTGAAGTGTTCTCGATTGATTTGGCGGGGGGCAGTTATAAAGAAAGTTAATTGTTTTTGGTGCTATTTTCGCCCAATGGTATTCCTGATAGCTTTATCGATAATTTTATCGGTAACGCTATCGGTAACTACAGGTGCGCGAGGGGGAAGTCAGGTTATGTACGAGTATCAGGCGGTATTGGATTTTTGGTTTAAAGAGCTGAAGCCAGAGCAGTGGTATAAAAAAGATCCTGAGCTTGATCGGCTGATTATCTCACGGTTTGGTGATCTCCATGCCCGGACCGCAGCCGGAGAGCTGTTTGGCTGGCGCACAACGCCGGAAGGCCGGGTGGCTGAGATTATCGTTCTGGATCAGTTCAGCCGGAATATGTTTCGGGATTCAGCCAGAGCTTTTGCCTATGATGGCATGGCGCTGATTATGGCGCAGGAGGCGGTCAGTGCGGGCGTTCTGGATAAGGTCGGTGAGTTCCAGCAGAACCTGATTCTGATGCCTTATATGCATAGTGAATCTGCGCTTGTCCATGAGCAGGCTGTAACATTGCGTAAAAGCTACCATCTGGATTTGGGGTGGGAACAAAAGCATAAGGAGATTATTGATCGTTTTGGGCGCTATCCCCATCGAAATGATCTACTTGGACGAATATCGACCACGGAAGAAGTCGAGTTCTTGAAGCAGCCGGGATCTTCTTTTTAAGGGGTGACGCATTCAGGCACAATAAAAACGACAGGGTAGGAAGTCATGTTGTTTGCATCTTATTGTCGGCGACAGAAATATTATAATTGGAGCGTGACTTCCACCTGATAGGTATGGTAGCTGAAGCTGTTGTGTCGGTTTTGACGGTTATGCCCGAAGCTGATGGTTGCACCAGAGTCAGTCTGCCAGCCCAGATCCAGGGTGATATTCAGGGCGATAGTGTCGGTCTTGCGCTTTTCGATGGCGCTGCCGGACTGGTCTTGCAGCTGCTCATGAGTCACGCTCCAACTCAGATCACTTTTTATATAAGTGAGCCAGTTATGACGCCATATCAGGGTTGTCTGGGTGCCGTTGGTAAAGCAGGCAGAGGGTTCTGGATCGGCTATCAGGTTGTAATCCCGATGGCTGATCAGTTGCAGTTGTGAACAGGAGCAGGGCAGATAGCTGAGAGTGACCTGCCAGCCAGGGTAATGCTTGCTGTTGTTCGGACCAGGGGATTTTGCATCACGGTAGCGGCGACCCCATCGGACATCCCCGTTTATCAGGGGATAGTCGGGAGCATGACCAGCAATTTCCCAGTTGATCCCGATCAGATAGTTAGTGACGTAGAACCCCTTGTTAGTGCCCACATTAGCGCTGGAGTTACTGTCAGACAGCAAACTGCGCTTGTTAAGCTCAACGATTGCCTGCGTTTTTGAAAAAATGGGGTGGTAGAACGTTGCTCCCCAAGTGCCGTTACTTTGACGTGTTTTGTACAGTTTGTGCTGTCTTTTATCGAGAGTGCCTGCGACTTCCAGTTCGGTATTTATCCGATCAAGATGGGAGGTGTAAAAAATATTTGTCGTGTATTTTCGGTACTCAGGCGGTGGTGTATGAGAGCGGCGTGGAGTACAGGTATTATGCAGCTCTGCGATGGTGAAATCAGCGGCAATACGGCTCTTATCGTCAAGAAAATGACACATGTCTATGCTGGCGGCAACGTCTGTGTAGTCAGCCTCTCGTGCGTTTAGGTAACGGTGGCTGTCACTGTTAAGCGACAGTGAGTATTTGCTTTCTTGCCAGGCTGTCTGTGGAAGGGTGGTTTGCAGGGTAAGTGATGGATTTATAGACAAAAATTTTGAGCACTGCTGGTGGTGAGGTGCTCTGAATATGTTTGTATCATAGCCAAGGACGGTTTTAAACACCGGAATGATCGTGAATCCAAGGTCGTCTCCGGTGGCAGGTTTAACGCCTGTCATCAGGATAATGGTCAGTGCCAGCCTACAGGTACTGATATATCGGGTAGGTGTTTTTGTCATCGGTGATGCCCTGAATCCGCCCCCCATAAGGAGTTGAGAGCATAGACAATATAAGGGAAGTCGGTTAGATAGGTGTTTTTTATCCAGATTTATTGTTTAGCTGATCCCCGTCGCTTGTATCAATACGTTGAATACCAAACGGCTCCAGGAGTTCTTTGAGCTGATGACCAATCTGTTTAACGGCTTATGATTTTACCTTTTACATTTTACCGGCGTTGGTGGGCAGGTCGATAAAGTGATACACATCAGTGCCGATTGCATACAGGATGAAATCGTTAAAATAAAAATTCAGGAATAACATCTGGGTGATATTAATAAGATCATACCGATTATGTTCGACTCTCAGACTGAATTCGATATCATAGTGGGAAAGAAAAGTTGGCTGGATTACCTGATGAAGTTGATTCTCAGAGCTAAAAGCCATGCATTTACTGAACGTTAGCAGGGACGCTGCAATGAAACGAAGACTATTTCAAGCTGGGCTTTTTTTGTTTTTCATGAGTAGCCACGTATTGATGGCTGATGAGGCTGGTAAGGCTGATGAGGCTGGTAAGGCCGATGAGGCTGTTTCCTTGAAAGAGTTTATCGGGCAGATATTGATGGAGCATCCCGATGTCAAAGCTGCACATAATAGAATGCTGGCGCAGAAATCCAGCATCGATCAGGCTCAGGCAGGTAGACTCCCCACTATTGATTTGCAAACTGGCTGGGGTAAGCAGCGCCGTAACAATCAAACGACCCGTGGCAGTGGTAATGAAAATTCGCACATGACTCGTCAGGAGCTGTCGCTCAACCTGCAACAGCCCTTGTTTGAAGGGTTCGCCATAGATAACCGTATTGAACAGTCGAAAAAAGCCTACGAAGCGCGCAAGCAAGAGTGGTTGAGTGAAGCCCAGAAGACAGCTTTAGCTATTGCCGATGTTTATTTCATGGTAATGGAAAAACGCAGACAGCTTGAATTAGCCGAAGATAATCATACTATCCACAAAAAAACCTATGATCAAATTAGTCAGCGGGTTAAACAGGGGCTGGCAAGTGGTGCTGAGTTATCTCAAATGGAGGGTCGGACGGCTCGTGCAGCGGTTAATGTGATAGTGGCAAAAAATAATCTTGATGATGTCCAAAGTGAATTCTTTATGGTAACCAACCAGCAACCAGGGCAACTACTAGCACCAGCGATGGGAAAAGTCCCCTACGCTTCGTTGGAGGCAGCAAAACCACTGCTTGTGAATCATCCCCGCATGCAGAGTGCAAATTTTGAGTCAGATGCCGCAGAGAACGCTTACAACATCAGTGTTTCAGCCTACTACCCGGCAGTTAATCTAGAGGTTGATCGTTCCTGGAATAACGACGTTGATGGGGTTAAAGGCAGTGATGATAACTTCCAGGCTATATTTAAAATGCGATATAACCTGTTTCGGGGTGGTGCAGATAAAGCTGCGGTGAGTGAGTCAGGTTATCGTATGGCTGAGATTGGGAATATACGAGAGAGGACGCATCGTGAACTCAATGCGATGTTGGATATGGCCTGGTTCTCTTTTCATTATCTGCAGAAGCAAAAGCCAGTTCTTCAAACCTATGTTAATGCCAGTAAACAGACTCGGTTAGCTTATAAAGAACAGTTTGAACTTGGGCAGCGAGGTTTGCTTGATTTACTCGATAGTGACAATGAGTTGTTTCAGGCTCAACAGAATTACACCCTTGTTCATTACCAACTCTTCCATGCGTATGTCAATTTATTGAATGCGACGGGTGATTTACTTTCTTGGCTTGAAACGCCGGATAGTGATAAATGACAGTTTAATCAACATGAGTTGAAATCAGAGCAGGCTTTGTGTTTGCTCTGATTTATGTTTGCCAATATTTATATTTGCCCATATTTATGTTTTAAGTATCTTCCTACCCGCTTTTATTTCCTAAATTCCGCTGCTGCTGGGTTCTAAGGCGGAAAATATTCGATTACGGATGTCCGAGTACTTAAGCGCTGTTTCGCACTTAAGGCGCTCACATGGTGTTAATAATGCTGCGGACAATTTTTTGAGCGTATAGCCCTTGTTGGGCAAAATTTACACATTGGCGACTTTTTTTATTGCAAGTCTGGGGCAACCCTGAGTTTCAATAAAATACCTTGTAGAGCTATACCTTAGGAGTTACTGGGAGGAAACTGTCCGAAGTATTGACTAATAAATATCATTGATTGAGTCTTATGGTTTTTAATAACTTTTTAAAATAAAAACAACTGAATTTACTTTGCTTTAGATGTTTTTTCTTTGTTGATACTGTTTATCATTAATTGAATGGAGTGTTTTTTGTGGATAGTCATTATGAAACCTTTCTATATAAATAAAATTGAAAATATCTCGTAGCCTAGTGCTTTGTATGAATAGTGTGTGATCGTGAAACAGCATAATATCTGCTGGCGAATTGATAACGAAAACTTAATTAAATATGGCCTTGGCTATACAGTTACTGATAGGGAAGTTTAATGGCTGATCAAGAAAACAAGCAAACAAATACAGAGTCTGCTGAAGAACTGAATAAAGTCACCAATACTGAGCCTGAAAATACGGAAGATAACCAGAAGGAAACACCTTCTGATCCCTCTTCCGAACAACAGGATATTGAGAATTTTGATGGGCAAGAATCTTCAGTCGAAGATGGTGAATTGGATGAATTAACTGATCCCGTTGTCATTATTGATGGTGTGGCCTACGACAGATTCGGTAATCTGCTGTTATTAGATGATGAAAGTTCACCAATCTCGGACACATTCCCACAAGAGCAAGACGTAACGGCTCAAGATTTTCTGGAATATGGGGTGCCAGCTTTCACGCAGCCCAGTATTTTCGGGGATGATGATTCCGAAAACGCAGATTTTTCAATAAAGAATGAGCAGTTACAGCAAAACCAGCCACCGTCAACTTCCGGTGATAGTCCCGGCAGCAAAGAACTGGGAGAACTCCGTGAGTCGCATACAGATATCGAAAGTCTGCGAACAGAAATTAATGTAGCACGGATAGAAACGAACGTACCGCGAACAAATATCAACGTTCTGGATGAAATTGATGTCAGGCAATCATCAAGACGATTTCCTGATTATTTGTATGAAATAGATGTAGATGGTGCAACAAATCGCGACACTGGGCCAGTATCAACAGCGCCAATAAGAATTAATCTGATGCCTGTTGCCCATGATGATCGTGACACCGGTGATGAGAACAAACCTTTCCTTATTGATGTTCTGAAGAACGACTTCGATGCGAATGACGATGACAACCCGACGAATTTCAGTCTGGATCGTGTGGAGATTGTTGAGGTAAATTCCGAGGTCCAGACAGGACGCGGGCAGGTCAAGATTGTTGGCAACAAGTTGCAGTTCATACCTGGTGAGGATTTTAATGCCCTGCCAGAAGGGAAAGATGCGATAGTTTTAGTACGTTATACAATGTCAGACCGTTTTGGTGCCACTTCTGATGCTACTGCCACACTGAGAATAACGGGAAGTAATGATGCTCCGGTACTGACCGTCGATGCCACCGGGGCGATCACCGAAGGCGGTACCGGCCCCTTGACCGCCACTGGTACCCTGTCGTTCAGTGATGTGGACCAGAAGGATAGTCCTGCTATCAGCACCAGCTACAAAGGCGATGTGGTCTGGAGCGGCGGCACCTTAAACCCTGCACAGATCACGACCCTGACCGATGACGCCTTTACTACCGACAGCGACAGCTGGGATTACAGTGTGGCAAGCACCGTCGCTGATTTTCTGGGCGAAGGTGAAACGGTCACCTTCAGCTACGACATCACCGTGACCGATGACCTTGGGGCCACAGATACGAAAACCGTTACCATCACCATCACTGGTACCAATGATGCGCCGACTATCACAGCGACCAATGTAGCGGGAACAATCACCGAAGGCAGTGTGCTAAGCGACAATGGTTCAATTACCTTTACTGATGTGGATCTGACCGACCGGCCTGAAGCCACCATTACCAACTTTG
>CAMRBW010000092.1 GCA_947040555.1 uncultured Oceanospirillales bacterium
GAGAGCCTTCAGCCGGATGAGAGCCTTCAGCAGGAAAAGCATTACCCATGGGCTATCCGCTCCGCCAGAGCGTTACCAATTTGCTCCTGAACCTCAGCAATTGTTCGGGAAGCATCAATAATAACGAAGCGATCCGGCTCCTGATGCGCCCGATCCAGATAACCCTGTCGTACCCGCTCAAAGAAGTCGTGTTGCTCCTGTTCAATACGATCAAGAGAGCCACGGTTTCCGGCACGGGCCATGCCCTGTTCTACCGGGAGATCAAGCAACAGGGTCATATTCGGACGCAGCGCTCCCTGAACCAGGTTTTCCAGCGTAGCAAGGGCCGACATATCCAGCCCGCGCCCAGCACCCTGATAGGCGAAGCTCGCATCCGTAAAACGGTCAGACAATACCAGTTTTCCCGCCGTTAAAGCCGGGCTGATCACCCGCTCGATATGCTGAGCCCGAGCGGCAAACATCAGTAGCAGCTCGGTCATATCGGCAATTTTTTCATCGTTGCTATGCAGCAGAAGATCACGAATACGCTCTGCAAACGGAGTACCACCAGGCTCTCGGGTACGCACATAATCCATGCTCTGTGCTTCAATCCAGCGGGCAATAAATTCTAATGCCGTGGTTTTTCCTGCCCCTTCACCGCCTTCGATGGTCAGAAAAAAACCCTGAGGCTTGTTGCTGTTTACCTGCTGAGTCATAACTTTCATTCCTGCTCTCTATTGGCAACGGCTGCGTCCTGTGCATCAGGCTCGGTTAGCGTACTGCGATAATCTTTGCGCCGATTCAGCTGATACTTTCTCACATCCCGATTGTGCCCTGCGAGGGTACTGTTAAAGACATGGGTACCATCACCAACAGCGACAAAATAAAGTGCCGATCCCTCTGCCGGGTTCAGTGCCGCATGAATGGCTTCGCGTCCTACCGAAGCGATAGGCGTCGGTGGCAGTCCTTTTATACGATAGGTGTTGTAAGGTGTATCCGCCTTGAGATCGCTACTGCGAATACGACCATCATAACTGTCACCCATACCATAAATCACTGTCGGATCGCTTTGCAGCTTCATACCCTGCTGTAACCTGCGCACAAAAACTCCGGCAATAATCGGGCGTTCGGCAGGAATCCCTGTCTCACGCTCAATGACTGAAGCCATCACCAGCGCTTCATAAGGGGTTTTGTACGGTAAACCAGGCTTTCGGCTCTGCCACTCTTCACTAAGAACATCCATCAGCCGAATATGCGCCCGACGCAGAATATCCAGATCAGCGGCACCAGCCGCGTAATAATAAGTGTCCGAGAAAAACAGCCCTTCAGGAGAAGAGACTTCGAGCTGCAGCAGATCTTTGACCTCCGCAGTCAAATATTGCTGATCCGTGATTTTCAGTCGACTGTTGCTCCAATTCTGAAGATTGTCCGCCAGCGTTCGCCCTTCTATAAGGGTGATGATGTGCTGAATCACAGAACCAGACGACAGGTGTTCAACAAGATCGGGAACAGTCATGCCTGCCGGAATCAGGTACTCACCAACACGTAGCTCAGTATCCATCCCGGTGAGCCGTCCGTAAAACCGGAACAACTGGGGATGTGAAATAATACCCTGCTCGACCAGCTCCCCGGCGATGCTGGTGAATGTCTGACCGCGGTCAATAACGACAACCTGGTCATCGATCACCAGCGGACGATTCAGCCAGTGATGGAAATAACCACCCGCGGCAGCGGCCAGCAACAAGACTACGACAAAAAAAACTATAAATAAGGGAAAAAAACGCTTAACCATCGACATGGAAGAGTTGAAAAACCTCCTGCTGGACCCTGCGACTCACAGGGCCTGGTAACCACTGCACATCCTCGCAGTGGATGACGGGCACAACCCCCATAACACTGTTACCGACAAACACCTCATCGGCGGTCAGCAACCGACTACGGGTAATCTTTTCGATAGTAACGGTGTCTGCTACCGAGCTGTTTTTTATCAGCCATTGCCGCAGAACACCATCAACACCACACAGACTCAGATCGGGGGTTACTATTCGGCCCGATTCTACCAGAAAGAGATTGGACATGGTGCCTTCAATCACCCATCCATCTATGTCCCGCATCACACCTTCGCAATATTGTGTATTGTGCAGCTCGGCTCTGGCTAAAACCTGCTCCAGCCGGTTCAGATGTTTCATGCCGGCCAGCACGGGAGAATGGCCAAGAACGGTGTCACAAAACGTAACGCTGAGACCATGGCGAGACCTGTCATCCGGCAGGGACACTTCGGGAAACCAGCCCAGAATAGAGCGTCCTTTCGCACCGGCAGGATTATAGCCCCGGCCACCGCTGCCACGGGTAATCATAATTTTTGCGGTGCCGCTGCCACGGTGTTCAATAAATTTTATCAGCTGTTGCCGTAACACCGGCTCATCAAACGGTAGCCCCAGCTTTTGGCAAGAGAGCGTTAAACGGTGCCAGTGGTGCGACAACAGGGGAATTTCACCATCGACAACGCGCAGGGTTTCAAAAATACCGTCCCCGTAGTGCAGACCTCGATCAGACAGGGGCACGGAGTCCGCGGGAGAGCCGTCTACCCAAAACTGCGAGGCATAGGAAAAGACCTTGTGTGTCATGATAAGTGCAGCTCTGGCCTTGTCGGCACCATGCTAAACAGGCCAAAAGGGTGGCCCGATATTTGTCTGTGCCAAAAAACAGAAAGGCCGCACATAACAGAATGTCAGGTGCGGCCCTTCAGGAATTTGTTATCGATTACTGGTGAGTATTCACGTAATCAATGGCTTCCTGCACAGTCGTGATTTTTTCAGCTTCTTCGTCTGGAATCTCAGTTTCAAACTCTTCTTCCAGTGCCATCACGAGTTCTACCGTGTCAAGAGAGTCCGCACCGAGATCTTCCACGAAGGAAGACTCGTGGCTGACTTCCTCTTCCTTCACGCCAAGCTGTTCACAAACAATTTTCTTGACGCGCTCTTCAATAGTACTCATGCCTAACCTTGCTCCTGTTATTACATGCAGCCTCAGACTGCGAAGGGGTAGTTTATATAATCAGTTGAGAGAATTTCAACCCCGAAATTGCACCAATAATAACTGAGTTTATCGTCAAACTCTGCATATTTTCACAACTTTTCTGAAAAGTTGTGCTGCTTAACGGGGGAATCTACCCCATATACATGCCGCCATTCACATGTAGAGTCTCTCCGGTGATATAGCCACCTTCCAGACCGGCAAGGAAGGCAACGACACCCGCAATCTCTTCCGGCCGCCCCAGACGCCCCAGTGGCACCTGATTGAGCAGGTTCTGGCGATGCTCTTCCGGCAGACAGCTGGTCATGTCCGTATCGATAAAACCGGGCGCCACGGCGTTAACGGTAATATTGCGGCTGCCCAGTTCACGGGCCAGCGCACGGGTAAAACCTTCCAGACCCGCCTTGGCGGCTGCGTAGTTGGCCTGCCCGGCATTACCCATGGAGCCAACGACGGAGCTGATATTGATGATGCGGCCAAAACGCGCCTTGGTCATGGCGCGCATACAGACCTTGCTCATGCGGTAGATGGAAGAGAGATTGGTGTTGATAACATCATCCCACTCCTCATCCTTCATGCGCATAAGAAGATTGTCTTTGGTGATGCCGGCATTGTTGACCAGCACCAACGGTGCGCCAAACTGCTCGGTCACCGCTTTCAGTACCGCGTCTATGGAGGCTGGGTCGGTCACATTCAGACACACTCCCGCACCGGCAATATTATGTTCAGCCAACACCTCGGAGATAGCCTGAGCTCCCTCTTCACTGGTTGCAGTGCCTATCACCGTGGCACCTGCGGCACCAAGACGCAAGGCGATCGCCCTGCCAATTCCACGACTGGCTCCCGTCACCAGTGCAACCTTACCGGCAAGTGCTGCGTTATCCTGCTGCATGCCCTAGTATCCTCTATCAGTGAGCGGAAAATTTTCCAGTGATGTCACGGGCACCGCACGTTCGATACGCTTGCCCAGCCCTGCCAGTACCTTGCCTGGACCACACTCATAAAAGCTATCGACACCGTTAGCCACCATTAACTGCACACTTTCTACCCAACGAACCGGCTGACTCAGCTGGGAGACCAGATTGTCGCGCAGTGCATTCACGTCGATCACAATCGCCGCAGATACGTTTTGTACAACAGGGATCAAAGGTGCGGAGAAGGTGATCTCGGCCAGATCCTTTTCCAGACGGACAGCCGCGGGCTGCATCAAGGCACAATGTGAAGGCACGCTCACCGGCAGAGCCATCACTTTGCGGGCACCGGCCGCTGAGAAAATATCTACGGAGCGTTTGACCGCCGCCGTCGAGCCGGCGACAACGACCTGTCCGGGAGAGTTGAAATTCACGGCAGAGAGAACCTCACCCATTTGGCAGGCTTCACGGCACAGCTCTATAACCCGGTCATCTTCCAGACCCAACACCGCCGCCATGGCACCCGCGCCCTGGGGCACGGCTTCCTGCATGTAGATACCACGATTACGTACGATACGAACAGCATCAGCAAACTCCAGCACACCGGCGGCAACCAGTGCGGAGTACTCCCCCAGACTGTGGCCGGCGACATAGTTCGGTAACTGACCATCGCGCTGCTGCCATAAACGCCAGAGAGCGACACTGACCGTCAGCAAGGCGGGCTGGGTATTCTGGGTTGCGTTCAGTGCATCTGGCGGTCCTTCAAGAATCAAACTCCGGAGATCAAAACCAAGAATATCGTTTGCTTCAGACAGCGTTGCATTGACGACTGGCTCTGCTTCAATGATCGCAGCCAGCATACCAACAGATTGGGAACCCTGTCCGGGAAAGAGAAATGCGGTACTGGAACTCATGAGTTCTGCAAAATCCTGTTTCTGTGTGTTCCCATTATACAGGGAAACAAAACGTGGAGTGGGTAAAAATATGTTGCTCGGACATTGCCGTATGGTAACAGAGGGGGAATGGGCAGAATCCAGCAGAATCCAGCAGAATCCAGGACATCCATATTTTGAGACCGAATCCCGGACAGAATCGAGGAGACAGAATCGAGGACATCCCTATTTTATGTCCAAATTTATGGATGCCCGGTACCTGCTCTACACCTGTTTACCTTCACCTCTGTACCTGAGGGTATATCGAGGAAGGGCATATCGAGGACATCCCTATTTTATGTCCAAATTTATGGATGTCCTGTACCTCGTACCTAGTCCCTGTACCTACTGTCCTGTACCTACTGTACCTAACCATTGCGATTACTGGCAACCGCCCATGACTCGGGGTTCCGGCGGTTTGCTAGACCTTACCGGATGAAGGGCTTTCACCTTCAATTTTTTGCTGATTTAGCTCGGCGCACTAGGTGTCCTATTTTTAAGTATTGCCTGATCAGCCCTGAAATAAATAAACCCCGGCAGTTTCCGGGGTTTATTTTTAAGGTATGGTCGACATTCAAATCTGAACAGATGTGAATGCTGGAGGTTTTATTTTTAAATGTTTGACTTATTTTTTCTCGTCTATAAAAAGAGTCTTTAAAAAAGTCTTTAAAATAGGAGTCTCAGGAGACTCTGAAGGATTGACTTTCTCTTTCTCGCCTCTATAAGACGCAGCAATATTACCCTCACCATCTGTTTCAATAATATGAATATTACCATCCGGTAATTTAATTATTACAGATTCCCGGTCCACCTCAACGCTCGCACCCGGTTTATGAATTTCTTTTATCCATTCTTCATTAATCACAACCATCATTTCAATTCCAATTCCCTCGCCATCCTCGTCAATCTGGTAGATCAGATGTTCTGTTGGGAATATGTTACGGTCTCTATCGAAATACGTGATTTGACGAGTGTATAATATATCCGCATCATGGTAAGAATCCTCCTCATCATCATCCAGGTGGAATGTTATACTATTAGTATTCATTTTGCTTTCTTCTGAGAAAACCACATACTTCACCTTATTATTATCTCCCGTCAGTTTCCATGACCCTGTTAAAGTCGAATTATCGTCCGCCAGTAGTTTCTGAGTACTTAAGTCTATAGACTCGGCGACAACCATACTTGATAAGAAAGACATCAGTGACAGAGCAAGCACACCTGATAATATTTTTAAATTTTTCATAATTTTTTCTCCTTGTGGCAAAGCAAGCTATCCGTAAACAGTACAAGATAAACATTACCGTGCGTGATTTTTAAAAGAATTAACAGGCTACTCGTGATTTCTGCAAACACCTTTTGGCTTGTAAAATCGCACTCTCTATAGCTAGCCTGTACAACAATTGACTGAAGTTTTATGTAATAGTTCAATAATCAATGTGACATTAACAAAAAAATAACCATTACACCAAAGACTACGCTGGCTGTCAGAGTGGGTTGCCCACAATCCCTGAGCACAATGACAGTGTTCCTTACCATTTTGTCAGGGCTTACGCATCGCGAGAATGATTCTCAATAACTACGTAGAATTGGCATATATTGGTTATAAAATATACGCCTATGTGTTAGTAAAATGCTTTTTTGCCTGACAAGTATGTTTTGGTTCTTAAAATAGCCGTATTTGAGCGTCTAAATGCGAATGATTATCACGATGCGTAAGCCCTGACCATTCTGTACAACAGCACGTACCCGTGGTGAACTCCTGCTCTTCAGGGTCCAAAAAAATTGGTATATCCAGGACATCCAGTGCGCCGAGCTAAATCGGCAAAAGATTGAAGGTGAAAGCCCTTCATCCGGTAAGCTCTAGCGAACCGCCGGAACCCCGAGTCATGGGCGGTTGCCAGTAATGGCAATGATTAAGCGTTGATAGGGGAACGTACAGGCTCTGCTCTTTATTAGAGAGTGAGCTCCGAAACCCTCATCGAGAAGCCGACCCTGTTGGATGAGAGGGAAGGCAACACGGCACAGATGTGCTATGCGAGCACCCTGTCGGTTTTCCGGAGTCATAGACCTGGTGCATGTACTGATGTCTTTTGTGCACTCTCATCAATAAAGAAGCGGGAGACCCTGTCAGTGATTCGCTGATCTCAACCGAGATCGTTCACAGCGGGTCGGGGTCAGTGAAGTCAGAACGACAAAGACTGAATATCTACGCTGGCAGGGAGTCAGATAGGCGAATAGTAGTGAAGAAGCCGACGAACAATATGCAGGTAAAACAACCAAACCATAGCGGAGTCGGTGGAGCGAAGGCGTCTAACGGCAACGAATGGCGCAACACGCCGGATCTGCCCGCAACACTCTTATCGTATAAAAAGGTGCAGAAGCAGGATCGTCAGGGCTGGTGCGTCTACATACCAAAGCAAAACAGGGTCGGTCTCAAACCAATCCTCTAAAACCGTGGTAGGAACACCATGAGAGGTAGTTATTCTTGCCATTACTGCCGAATATCTGCCTGCACTATATTTTAGATTTATGGATAACTAACCATACCCCAAATATGCGACGGTGTGTTTGATTTGTCGTAGGAGCCGTATGCATGAGTAGTGCACGTACGGATCTGTGCCGGAGGGGTGACGAATCACAAAAAACTGATAGTGAGTCAACTCGTTACCGCGATTATTTTATCCAAATTTGTGGATGTCCTGTCCCTACCTTCTCTTTCTCATTTTTCTCTTTATGCATGCCCTCATTTTTCGTTTCGACATTGAAGATACTGAATACAGTCAACCTGAACGACAGACCCAAAAATAGGATTATTATTCATTGAGTTCACTCATATCGAGTTTCACATCTGAGCGTACCTTTTTGATTATTTCAAAAAAAGACAATAATTCGGCTGTGGTAATTTCTTTGTAAATCAGTAGATCTAGCAGTTTTTCCATTTTTTTGGAATCAGGAACTGTGTTAATAAATTCGCATTCAACCCTATCAATCATCGACTTACTCTTCATAATCATGACTACCTCTTCGCTCGATAGATTGTCGACAATGACATTATAGTTTTTAACTATTAAATTTTTTGCTTGTTCCTTAGAGCTGTTTAGTTCTTTTTTTGGGTGGTCATTTGTTATTGCTTTTTCTGTATCTCCTATGTTTGAATAAAAAGCCTGACGGTTTAACCAGTATTTTTTTCCGTTGACGTCATCCCTATCAAGTAATTTTATAATATCCTCTACAAGGTCAGATCGAATCTCGTAGAGTATGTTGATGAACTTATTGTTTTTTTGATTATCTTTTTTTTCCAGGACAGATAATAATGTTACTACTTGAAAAGTAGGTATTTTAACCGCATTTATTGCCTGCTTTTCTTCACTTGTAATAACACTTTGATCTACAAGTTTGATCAATATATCATCTGCATTTAGGTTATCTGGAAGGACATCATAACATTTTGCAATAAAAGCTTTGGGGTCATCGACTGTGATAGGTTTATCGACTGTGATAGGGTCAGCTACGGCGCTGTTCTCGCTAAAAGAGGAAGGTGAAGGTGAAGGTGAAGGTGAAGGGGCAGTTGAGGGTACCGATGTAGTACTGGAACTGTCAAGAAGGGGGCGTTTTTTAGATTTTCCACTATTAGTTGAAATAGCACAGTCAGCGACGGCAATAGGGTCATCAATGGCTGTGTTCCCTTTATTTTCTACTTTTCTTTCGCTAATGGTTTTACGTGAATGGCTATCATCATTATTAAATGAAACATGTGGTTTTTTAAAGAAAGAAACAACAGACGTTAATATTTTTATTTTCCTTTGAAAAAAGATTTTAATTTCACTAATAAATATTTTGGTGTCATGGAATTTATTGCATATTGATTTTAAAGTTTTAATTATCATTAAAATGAATATTTCCCGTTATCAGTTAATTAAATATCTAACAATTATAACAACTCATAATCCGCAAGAAAATCAAAATCGTCAATGCTTGCGTTGGTCTATTCCCGTATCATCCAGAGCCATGAACCAGCCCGAACCGTCATCACAAACCGACATCAGTGAACTGAAGCCCCTTGTCAGCAAGCTCCCTGGCAAGGTCGACAGGCTGACCACCGAAAACGCAAAACTGCGCGATGAAATCAGGCACCTGAAAAAACTCAAAGGGCAGTCCAGGTTCAGGCCAAACAAGAAAGAGCCTGAAGCGAGCATCTCCAAATCCGATGACAAGACTGAAAACGAAAAGCCAGCATCAGGCTCGAACAGCACACCACCAAAGAGCAAGCGACCAAAGAAGGAAGAGCGCGGTCGTACAGCCAAACCTACAGCAGTGACTGATAAAATTTGTCAGATCGACGGAGTCGAGTCGAACTGGCAGAAAAAAGGCTACCGGTACTTCACCCATATAGACGTCGAAATGCAGTTTACCGCTACCCGGTATCGGCGTGAGGTATGGCGAACTCCCGCTGGGAAGACAGTTATTGCTCCGCTGCCAGCCCACGTTAAAGGTCATTTCGGGAGCAATCTCACAGCCCTTACGCTGGATCTGTACCATTCCTGCAGTGTTACCCAACCTTTTTTACTACTGGATTGGTTGCATAGCCACGACTGCTCCCTATTAGAGGGTTCCCTTAACAATCTGCTGACGCAAAACCACAACCTGTTTCATCAGGAAAAGGATGAAATGCTAGACGCCGGAATTGCGAGTGCATACGTACTTCAGGTTGACGACACCGGTGCTCGACATGATGGCAAAAATGGTTACTGCACAGTTATCGGCAACGAAACCTTTACTGTTTTCGCTTCCACATCCAGCAAAAGCCGCATCAACTTCCTCACTGTGTTGCAGGGACAGCGTCGGTGTCATGTTCTGAATGAGACAGCCATTGCCTATATGATACACAGGTGGAGATGTCTGCCTAATGGATCGAGATGTTTTCTGGCTACGGGGAATATCATTTTCTGGGTGAAACCGCATGGCAGGCATTTTTGGACGACCATAAAATGTCTTCCAAAGAACAGCGATGCTATGCAACAGAAGCCGTCCTCAAAGGCGGCCTGCTGAGTCATGGTTTCCCGAAGACTATGATCATTCACAGCGATGGTGCACGACAGTTCGACACGGCGTTTGCTCACTCACTGTGCTGGCTCCATGCGGGAAGGCCACTGGCAAAGCTGATACCGGGCAATAAGCTGGAACGAGCTGCTCGGGACTGGATTGAGAAACAGTACTGGCTCCTATACGACGACGTTGAGGCCTATTCTCAGAGCCCAACGGAGGAAAAGAAGCATCAGATAAAACAGAATTTTGATCATTGGGTAACGACACAGGTCGACTACCAGGAACTTCAGGCCGCTTTGGGTCAGCTTCAACGAGCCAGAGAGGAATTGCTGCTGATACTGGATCATCCCTGGCTACTTTTGCACAACAACCTGAGCGAACGGCAGATCAGAGAGTATGTTAAACGACGAAAGATCAGTGGCGGTACACGCCGCACCCTCGGTCAAATGTGCCGAGATACGTTCACAAGTCTGAAGAAAACCTGTGGGCTGCATGGGGTATCGTTCTCTTGGTATCTCAGAGACAGGATCTTAGGAATCGGAAAAATTCCCCGCTTGTCAGAGTTGATTCGGGAAAAGGCTGCTCAGCTTTTGGGCAATTTTGCCTACGGATTTTGAGCGGTTACGACGTAGTGAGGGCGTTATGGACATGTCTGATCCTTCAGCAATGTTGATCCGTTCAAATCAATCTTTGCCTGAAGGCTATTTCTGTGGCAACCATTTTTCATCAGCCAAGTTGAGAAAGCCCCATAAACATAGCGATCAATCCTGACTTGCCCCCACGGGGTTTCATAGATTTTGGGCTCTTTCTTTTTCTTGCTGGTTAGTTTGACGGAACCCAACAGAACGGGGGGAACCATCAGTATCCAGGTACTCCAACTGTTGCGCTGATGCGAGCTGACCAGCCGCATTGAGTTCCTGTTGAAGATGATTCTCAAAATCCAGCACGGATCGCCCGTGCTGAACCGTGATGAGGATTTGAGTTTCGTGATTTTAAGATCACGATAATTTTGGCAGACATAGCAACGAGAAGTAAGGAATATTGACCATTCCAATATAGCTGCTATCTGCCTATTTTTAAAGACCACTTCCAGAGCTCCTTCGACCATGCCCCATCCGGTGTATTATTCCCATCCCCATCAGGTGTATTATTCCCATCCCCATCCGGTGTATTATTCCCATCCCCATCCGGTGTATTATCCCCCTCCTGTGCCCCAGTCTGCTCGTTTGAATTGGACAAGTTTCCATACCCTTTCATTGAGAAATTCTCTTTTGCTAGATAGTTCCCCAGACGACGGCTGTAAAAACTCAGTTCTGCCGCTAAAAGCTGTCCAGCCCACTCTGGTAACAGCCACTGTGTTGGTCCGGGGTTTGAGCGATCTTGCTGTTTCATTCCCAGAGAGGGCCAGGACCAGGACGTGCCGGCGTCGCTCCAGTTTAAAGTTATGGCTGGCTCGTTTACGCCTTCAAACCTAAACAGTGAATAGTTTAACTCTCTTCGAATAGACTGAGCCAAACCGAGCTGCTGGTCTGGTATTGAATACTGAAATAAGTTAGGTGCTATCCTTTCCAGCAACGCACCCTGGGGGGAATTCTCGTCATTATTGCGGCGAGACCGGTTGTTTGTAAAATAGGCTTCATAGGACACTGCGATAGCGTCGATGATCTCTGGAGAAAGTGCACTGTGTACGCTGGTCAGACCCAAGCGATCCTTTTTTTGGAACAAGGTCTGTAATAGCCAGGGAGATTCGTAATGTGATCCAAAATCACCATCAATCTTAATTTCAATATGCGTTTTTAAAGCAGGATCAAGGAAAAATGTTGTAAGACGATTATGCCCGTTATCTTCTATAGGATGAATAGCGATTTGCTTCACATTCATTTGTCTCAGGATGCTTGCCAGTTTTGAGTAACTATCGTTTTTTCCTTCTGGCACATCAACAGGCATACGGTTAAATTGGTATACTGCCTGTTTTGGAGTAGTATCGGTAAAAATAGCTTTTACAGAGAAATGGTTAGCCACGTGACCTGATAGATCAGTGTTAATAAACTGGGTCTGATAGGGGCTGGCATGTTGTGTCTGAAGATCCCCTATGAGATAGGAGGATTTTAGTACGGCGGCCAAACCGTAACTTAATAAAGGGTTATATCCTATAGTCTTCAACAGAAAGGGCATTATGTACCAGGATCCAACATTCGATACGGTTAGAAGATTGGACAGAATATAATAACCCGATAGGCCATAATACACGGGGTCTTTTAACTCCATCAACAGTAGGTTGGAGACCCCTATTGCACTAGCTGTTGATACGACACCCCCCAAAAAGCTTTTTATGATAGATGAAATTTCTTTTGATCCGAATCCCTCAAGATAGACGACTTGATGGCCGCCACGCACCAGAGTTCCTGACTCTGTGAAAGTGACGACTGGTAAATAATTTTTGGCACTATCCAATAGGCTAAATACCTGACCACTCGTTTTCATCTCCGGATCCCTTTTGTTTCTGGGGTCTGGAGCAAAATATATTCGATCACCACCGATCAGGTACTTATCAGCCTTTTGTGCGGACAGCGGCAAAGCCGTTATCGCAGCGAGCGATGTGGCAATCAGTGTACTAGTTTGCAGAATGCGTAGTATTTTCATAGGAATTGAAATTAGCCGTATTCGAGGAAAATACAAGAACGCAGTGTTCT
Source organism: uncultured Oceanospirillales bacterium (assembly GCA_947040555.1). Lineage (GTDB taxonomy): Bacteria > Pseudomonadota > Gammaproteobacteria > Pseudomonadales > Endozoicomonadaceae > Sansalvadorimonas. The sequence goes on from CAMRBW010000092.1 coordinate 12,601, forward strand.
TCTAACGTAAGCCTGCTCAAAATCCGTAAGCAAAAGCGGTCGTTTTTCATACGAAACTCTTGATATTACTGGCCTGTATCCAATTACTTGGTTGAGGACATCCACACTTTACCTGGTTACTTTGCATCCAAATTTATGGATGTTCTGTACCTGCTATACCTGTTTTGTGTGTCCAGTCCTAAAATAGATTGACACTTTTTTACTTAAAGCACCTGATGTATTT
>CAMRBW010000093.1 GCA_947040555.1 uncultured Oceanospirillales bacterium
TGCTGTGCTGGATGCTGTGCTGGATGCTGTACTGGATTGAGTGTCACTGTCGTTAGGGAGAGCTTCAGCTTCCCAGATGCGAGTGGGTTTGTCGGGTTGATCGACATCCTGCAACATCCAGGCAATCGGCCACGGATTAAAGCCGCGAATCTGGCAATCCAGCTCAAATGCGGAACGGTTCCAATCTATCTGGCCCTCTTCCTTGGTCATTTTGTGAGCGTAGGTAGCTAATTCGTTATTTTGTTTTTCTGGTTGCAGAGAGCCTTCAGCGATCATGCCGAGGGTTTCGATCAATGCTGGGCCGCCCAGCTCCGCCAGACGGTCATAGAGATTCTGGCTGGTATCGGTGCTATTGATCGGACAGATGACCTTGAGCAGCATATCGCCGGTATCCAGACCTTCATCCATTTGCATGATGGTGACGCCGGATTCTTTATCGCCAGAAGCAACAGCTCGCTGGATAGGTGCGGCACCACGCCAGCGGGGCAGAATGGAACCATGGACGTTTATGCAGCCGTGAACCGGTGTCTTCAGAACCACTTTTGGCAGTAGCAGACCGTAAGCGACAACAACCATTAAGTCAGCATTAAGTGCGGTCAGTTCTTGCTGAGCGCCTTCGTCTCGGAGGGTTTTGGGTTGGTAAACCGGAATGTCGTGGGCCAGCGCCAGCTCTTTGACCGGACTGGGGGTCAGCTTGCGTCCTCGCCCCGCCGGACGGTCTGGCTGGGTATAAACGGCGATCACTTCATGATGGCTGTCGAAGATGGCTTGTAGGTGAATGGCGGCAAACTCAGGAGTGCCGGCAAAGACAATACGCAGTGCTTTGCTCAGTGCTTCGCTCATAGTGCTCCGGCGCAGATGAAAAGTATAAGAGGCGAATTATCGCCCCTAGCTGCGCCGGTAGCAAAGCCGAATAAAGAACGGAATGATTTACTTGTTCGTCAGGCGGTGCTCTTTTTCGAGTTTTTTACGGATGCGATCGCGCTTGAGCTTGGTCAGTTGATCAACAAAAAGTTTGCCGTCCAGGTGGTCGTTTTCGTGCTGAACACAGACCGCTAGCAGCCCTTCATATTCTTTCTCAAACGGGTTGCCATCCCTGCCCAGAGCCTTGACCAGCACTCGATTCGGACGGTGCAGATTCTCAAAAAAACCGGGCACGGAGAGACACCCTTCCGGAAACTCGGAAGGCTCTTCACACAAGGGGGTTAACTCAGGATTGATAAAGACTTCCAGTTCATTCTGATCCTGAGAGAAGTCCATAATAAAAATACGCTTTTGAACGTCGACCTGAGTGGCAGCCAGACCACAGCCGTCGGCGGCATACATGGTTTCTGCCATGTCTTCGATCAGTTTTTTGATCTCACCATCAATTTTTTCGACTTTCTCCCCAATCTTGCGTAGCCGTGGGTCGGGGAATTCGAGAATGTCCAGTTTTGCCATAAGCGAATAAACTCTGATTTTTATATATCGATCAGACTATTGTACGAGAACTCTCCCGATCAGGCACATCACTATCCATACCTATTTGCTCAGTATTGCTAACAGTAGCTGTTTTTGCCCCGACAATAGAGCTTTCCCTTTTGTTAGTGATTACTTCTTTGGAGCGTCTTATCTTATTGAGATCATAAAAAATACGGGAGTTAATTAGATATGCATGCTATTGATAAACGATTCTACATGGGAAATCGGCCGATTCTCTCGGTCGCAACAAACCTTATTCCGGACAAAATCCACCCCGAAGCCATGAGTTACTATAACCTGGCAAAGAATATTCTGTGTAAGAGTGTGTTGCGCACTGTAAGGCCTAATCTGGCGGATGACACTTTTTTGCGCTTAATGTCGATGCCGTCGTTATTTTTGAGTAGAAGACTCACCGAATGGGTAATCAGTCGGGTTAGCGATGAGGCTTGGATCGAGCAAATCTCTGTGAAAACAGAAAAGGTAATTCATTGGGGGGTGGATATTTTTGAGGAGAGCGAAAAGCCCATAAGTGTAAAGAATGCCGTGGAGCTCCAAACGGTGAAGACTAGCTCGCGGATGGCACGAGGTGACAAGTGTTTTAATAATAAGGCCAGTTTGTTTATTAATAAAATACAGATAGACGTTATGAAGAAAAAGTTAACTGGCTTCAATTACGCCATAGAGCAAGAGCAACAGGATGATCATAGCAAAGTGGCAAATTCATTAAAGCCCGAAGATCTTGATGGGAGAGCCTGCTTGGTGAAAGTTATCACCGGAGCCCGTAATATTATTGACGTGGATCTGTTCTTACGGGACAGCGTTCAGGTGGGTGAATATGAAATTAGCTTAGCTAGTCAATCTGGTGATTATTTTCTGGCTGCCAAACTGCGACTACACCGCAATTATATGTTAGTGAGGAATGCCTTAGTGGTTGACGGTGACATGAGTCTTGATGAAATTATGAAGGAAAAATGTAAGAGTGTTGCCTATCAATTTAATGAAAAGACGATGTCGTTTGAGCAAGCCTCTAAGCAATTTTTCGAATATCTTAAATTAAATAAAGAATTTACCCATGGCGCTTTGATCTGTTGTCACAAGGATGGCCGGGTCTCCAGTCGCATCGTTCACGCTCCCTGCGAGGTCTTGAAGGATATAACTTTAAAGAGCGCTACCGTCGATGATGCTATCTGTATGCCGAACTTCAACGCACATGTGGAAAAGGTTAGTAAGATGATATCAACAAATGAGATTACTAATAATCCAAAATATGGGTTTGATGATGAAATTCTGAGAGGTTGGGTCGGTAGGATAACTTTAGGATTTTTAGAGGCCGTGAAATATGGCGGTCTGGCGATAATGTTAGATGAAGATCCAGGGGTATCGCTAACGTGTGCGTTGGCGCTTATGTCTGAGATTCCCGAGCAAGCGCAAGATTACTCTGCCGAGCCTCTGGAAAGCCTTATGAAGTTGTTTGGTATCGGCATAGGATGGAAGAGTGGTTTCCCGATAACTGGTATGATGCTTGGGTTGATATGTTCCCGTGCCCAAGCAATTTATATTTATGGGGGGCGTATAATGATGGAGGCTGTCACGAAGACGCCCCAAGACAAACTAAAAAAGTTTATAGACAGTGTATTACGTGTAAGCGTTTTGCTCTGCGCAGTGCAGTGGACCCCGAGGCTCGCTGCTGCCATGGTGGGTTTTTTGTCATGTCATATGCTCTGGACCTTGATGATGGAGAATTGGGTTTTTCTAGCGGTATTGCCTTTTTCTGTAATAGTGACGACATGTATGTCGTTAATCTCGAGGGTGGATAACACTCTTTTTGATTTGCCCTTTAGTGTGGATTATTTTTGGTCGTTAATTTCGTTACTTCCGGAATGGAAACCCTTGTTGCCATTATTGTTTGTAGAAGGAGTATTTTTTCAGCATAACTGGAAATTTAATGATTTTTTTTATTTAACAAGAAAAGCTTTGGGGGAGGTGGATTTTGAAAAAGAAAAATTGAAAGCAGAAAATTTGGAGTTAAAGCGCCAAGTGTATAAATATGAGGCTGAGAAAAAACTCCCAATGGGGGATAGAGGTGGGAGAGAATATTATTCGAGCGACTGCGACTCTGACGCATAATATATAATAATCCTCTGGGGAAATCCAGAAAGAGGCTGTTTTAAACAGTCTGTGCATAGCAAGAATAGTGAAAAATGGTGAATAAAAAGCCGATTGAGTGAGGCTAATAGTTAATAAAAAAAAGTTGTTTTTGACTCTGTTTGCCTATCCTGGGTGGCAATGTGAGTTGTCAGACGGCTTTTAAGAAAAAAATAAACAAAAACAAAGCAAACATAAAATAAAAATTTACACTTACTATTGTATGAAGAGTGTTCTTTGAGTAACACTTAAATGCATATATGACTATGTGTCTACCAACAATAGTAAGGACGTGTAACATGAAAAGAGCAATGCTTGGAGCCTTCCTGTGGTGTTTTGTCACTCAGGGTTGGGCTGAGCCTTTTCGTGAAAACCATCCCGACTCCTATACCGTCGTTAAAGACGACACTCTTTGGGATATAGCTGGACGTTTTCTGGAAAATCCGTGGAACTGGCCAGAAGTCTGGGAAAAGAATCCTCAGATTCATAACCCGGATCTTATTTATCCGGGAGATGTTATTCATCTTGTTTTCGTTGATGGCAAATCGAAGTTGACCGTCTCCCGTGGTGAATCTGGCAGAACAATTAAATTGAGCCCCACGATTCGCTCGACACCTATTGAGCAGGCTATTCCTACGATTCCGCTTAACACTATCAGAAGTTTTCTGAATACCAGCCGGGTGGTCGATAACGTAGAGACTCTGAAAAGTGCGCCCTACGTGCTGTCGAATGGTCAGGATCGAGTGATCAGCGGTGCGGGCGATACCCTGTACGCCCGGGGTTCTTTCAGCCCTGAAAATAAGGTTCACGGTGTCTATCGTCAATCCAAAGGTTATAAGGACCCCAAAACCGGTGAGTTTTTGGGTATTCTGGCGGAAAGCATGGGCACAGTTGTTATGGAAGATCTTTCTGGTGATGTCGCAACCATGAATGTGAACAGAGCCAGTGAGGAGCTGCGGGTAGGTGATCGCCTGTTGGAGATCGAGGCAGGTGAGCTGCCGACAGCCTTTTATCCCTCGTCGCCAAAGAATCTGGAGCTGGAAGGTAATATTCTTGATGTTCTCGGAGGGGTTACTCAGATTGGTCCATTCAGTAGCGTACTGATCAATCGCGGTACCCGTGATGACTTGAAAGTGGGTAACGTACTGGCGATCTACCGCAGCAAGAAGATTAAGGACAAACTGACCAATAGGGTGGTGGTTCTGCCGCCGTCACGCGTGGGTCTCTTGATGGTATACCGCACCTACGAAAAGATGAGCTTTGGTGTCGTTATGGAGGCCAGTATGCCACTGAGCACCACCGATATTGTGCGTGCGCCCTGATCCTCAATACGGCTGATTTGTACTAGACTGCGTCGCCATGAGCGATGAACAAAACTCACAAGATCCTCTCCGATGGCAGCAGCTGGAATTCTGGCTGCTGCTTTTTCATGTGTCGGGCCTCGGCCCAACGCGGTTCAAAAATCTCCTCAACCATTTCGGCACGCCGGAAGCGATTCTTGCTGCCGGTCTCTCAGAGCTTGCCCAGCATGTGCCGGAGCGTCTTGCCAGAAGAATCCGGATGTCGGCATCCGATGCGTTCGTTCAGGCTCTGGTCAGGCAGGATCGGCTCTGGTTGGGCAGCGGCCACGGTCAACATCATATTATTGCCCTCAATGACCCGCGCTATCCCCTTCTGCTGAAAGCCATCCACGATCCGCCGCCCTTGCTCTATGTGCGAGGGGATGTCTGTGCTCTCAGTGATCGTCAGCTGGCGGTTGTCGGTTGTCGGCAGGCGACCCGGCAGGCTTCCGAGGTGGCGAGGCAAATAAGCCATGAGCTGGCTGCGGCTGGGTTAATAATAACCAGCGGAATGGCCATCGGTATTGATGGCTCAGCCCATAAGGGTGCCCTGGAGGGCGGAGGGAGAACCATTGCGGTTTTAGCCTGTGGCGTTGATGTTGTCTATCCACAGCGGCACCGGGGGCTGGCTGATGCCATCTCTGCTCAGGGTGCGCTTGTCTCTGAATTTGCGCTGGGAACTCAGCCTCGTGCGGGTCACTTTCCACGGCGAAACCGTATTATCAGCGGGCTGAGTATGGGCACACTGGTGGTGGAGGCGACCGTTGCCAGCGGCTCCATGATTACAGCCCGGTTTGCGCTGGAGCAGGGCCGGGATGTTTTTGCCATGCCGGGCTCGGTGAACAACCTTAAAGCCCGTGGCTGTCATGCTTTGATAAGAGACGGTGCCTGTCTGATTGAAAATGCCGGGCAGCTGCTGGATGAGCTGGCGGGTGTCAACGCGACGGCACAGGGGTTGGAACGGATTCGGCAGGGGGAGATTCGAGAGCCGGAGTGTCCCGAGCAAAAGCGAATTATTGATGCCGTGGGCTTTGATGCCTGCCATCACGATGAACTGATTATCGCGACCGGGCTAAGTAGCCAGAAGCTCGCAGAGTTGCTGCTGATCATGGAGCTTGAAGGTTTTATACGGAGTGGCCCGTTTGGTGTGACACGAATTTGTTAGGGGGCTGTTGGAGAGATTATTGGAGAGATTGTTGGAGAGAGCCAGGGGTCTGCTGATAGACAAAAAAAACATCATCGTTTACCTTGCCAACTAACAGAAAAAACAGGTAATGCAGGAAAGAAAACGTATGTATGCCGCGGTAGAGGTTGTTCGCAATGGTGGTGTAATTGCCTATCCCACAGAGGCGGTATGGGGGATTGGCTGTGATCCCTGGAATCAAAAGGCTGTTGAGCGCATCCTTACCCTAAAAAGACGGCCTGTGGAAAAGGGGCTGATTCTGGTGGCTGCCAACGAGAGCCAGTTAGCCCCTCTGCTGGAACCCCTGACTGCAGAGCAGCGGCAAACGTTGCGTGAGCACTGGCCGGGGCCATTCACCTTTCTGATTCCCGATCTGAATCAATGGACACCCGGGTGGGTGCGTGGCCAGCACAGCTCGGTTGCCGTGCGAGTCAGCGATCATCCGGTGGTTCAAAGACTGTGTGAGGCCTGGGGCAAGCCGCTGATTTCAACCTCTGCCAACCGTGCCGGCGAAGAGGCACTGCGTACACAGAAAGAGGTTGTGTCCGTGCTGGGGAAAGAGGTTGATCTGGTGATTCCTGGTGCTGTTGGAGAAAATCCGACCCCATCACAGATCTGTGATCTCGTCACCGGCCAGATTATTCGCATATGAGTTTATCGCCATGAGTGCACCTATGAGTAAACATCTGGATACCTGTGCCGTCGAAGAGTATCTGAAAGAGCTGCAGGATCGAATCTGTGCCGCTCTGGCTGAGAGGGATGGCGGCATAGGTTTTCGCACAGACATGACGGAACATACTGGTGGTGGCGGTGGTCGTGCGCGCGTGCTGGAGGGGGGCAAGGTGATCGAGAAAGGAGGCGTAAACTTCTCCTCTGTTCGTGGGGCTGCTCTTCCGGCTACGGCCTCAGCCCGCCGTCCTGAGCTTGCGGGACGCAGCTTTAAGGCTATGGGTGTGTCTTTGGTTGTCCATCCTGAAAATCCTTATGTGCCCACCTGCCACGCCAATATTCGACTGTTTGTGGCTGAAAAAGAGGGCGAAGCACCGGTATGGTGGTTTGGTGGCGGCTATGACCTGACCCCGTACTACCCCTTTGAAGAGGATTGCCGCCACTGGCATCAGGTTTGTAAAACAACCTGCGCCCCGTTTGGTGATGATGTTTACCCCCGCTTTAAAAAATGGTGTGACCAATACTTCTATCTCAAACACCGTCAGGAAACCCGTGGCATCGGTGGTCTGTTTTTTGATGATTTGAATGAATGGTCGTTCGAGAAAACCTTTGCCTTTATGCGTGCCGTTGGCGACAACTTTCTGGAGGCTTATCTGCCGATTCTGGAGAAGCGCAAAAATATGCCGTGGGGAGAGCGGGAAAAATCATTCCAGAAGTACCGGCGTGGGCGCTATGTCGAATTCAATCTTGTATACGACCGTGGAACTATATTTGGTTTGCAGTCCGGGGGGCGGACGGAATCCATTCTTATGTCTATGCCGCCAGAAGTTGAGTGGCGCTATGATTGGCACCCGGAGCCAGGTACGCCGGAATCTGATTTATACGACAATTATTTAAAACCCAGAGAGTGGTGAATCAGAACAGCTATGACTATTTCAGCAGCTCGCTATGGGGTAATGGGTAATCCCATTAAACACAGCAAATCTCCTGCTATCCATACAATGTTTGCTGCCCGAACCGGGGAGTCTGTTCACTATGAAGCGCTGTTGGTTGAGCCGGGGGATTTCCGTCAGGCAGTAGACCGTTTTTTTCTGGGGGGAGGGCGAGGGCTGAATATCACACTCCCGTTCAAACAAGAGGCCTGGCAGCTGGCGGACCGGCTTACGGAGCGAGCTCGTCTGGCTGGTGCAGTGAATACCTTGTGGAAAGATGACGAAGGGTTGTTATGGGGAGATACAACCGACGGCGTTGGTCTGGTACGTGATCTCATCTGCAACCATGAGCAGAGCATTACGGGAAAACAGGTTCTTATACTTGGCGCAGGTGGCGCGGTGCGCGGCATTATTGCTCCTTTGCTTGAGCAGGGTCCTGCTCATATAACCATTGCCAACCGTACCGAAAGCAGAGCGCTGGCACTGGCAGAGTTATTTGATTTATCGGGCACTGTTGCTGCGTGTGGTTTTGCCGAGGTTGTCGGCCCTTTTGATCTGATTATCAACGGAACCTCTGCAAGCTTGCAGGGAGAGTGTCCTGCTCTGCCGGATTCTGTGCTTCATGCGAATACTGTCGTTTATGACATGATGTATAGCGCCCATAACACTGTCTTTATTCAGTGGGCAAAAGACCGGGGCTGTATCGGCATCTACGATGGGTTGGGCATGTTGGTGGAACAGGCGGCGGAATCGTTTTCAATCTGGCGAAAAATAAGGCCGGAAACTATTGGCGTGGTTGCAAAAATCCGAAGCGGTCTGATATAACTTTTCGTGATCCTTTTAAAAATGATCAGGTTAAGGCGCAGGAATCAGAATTAATGCAATGGAAGAGCATAACTGTATTTTCTATGGTGAAGCAGAAAGTCTGGATTGCCTGATGATGGTGATTGATGAAGGATTCCGCGCATTGGCTGGTACCGGTGAAGAGAGCAAATTCATTGCCGTTTTGTCTGGCACCGATACCCGTTTTGTTTCGATATAGCAGCCAGCAGCCAGCAGCCAGCAGCCAGCAGCCAGGAAAATCGCCATGAGAATGAGTGCCATTATCGGCCACCGGGGAGCCGCACATATTGCTCCTGAAAACACCCTGTCAGGCATCAAGGCTGCCTATCAGTCAGGGCTGGATTGGGTGGAGCTGGATGTCATTCTTATGGGCGACGGTAGTCTTATAATGCACCACGACCGAACGCTCAGTCGCTGCACAAACGGTAAGGGCGAGGTGCTGTCGAAGAGTATTGGTTATCTTGATGGTATAGACGCTGGCGTGTTGTTTCGCGACAGTCATGGGGATCGTTTTTTCGGGGAGCCGATACCGACTCTTCTGCAGGCACTGGATCTGGTGCACGCTCTTGGCATGGGATTAAATCTTGAGATCAAAATGCACCAGCATGAGGTCGGGGATTTGGTACTTCCGGTACTGAGTGTGCTTGATGGTCACCCTTTGTCGAGACAGGGCAGGGTTCTTATCTCAAGCTTCAACCACCAGGTGCTGCTTCTTTGCAAACAGCAGCGACCAGATATTCCTCTGGGGCAACTGTTCGGAATGATGCCGAAAAACTGGCTCTCTCTTACCAAAGAGGTTAATGCTGTGACTGTGCATGTTAACCAGAGTTGGTTAACCGAGGCGAAGGTGAAGACTGTTTTAGAACAGGGATATGAGCTTTATTGTTATACGGTAAACGACGGAAAACGAGCAAAGAATCTGTTGGACTGGGGTGTTTCGGGTGTTTTTACCGATGATCCTGCCGCGATAAAATGCATGCTTTAACGAATCGATCTCCCATAACGGGGTTCCACATGGAACCCACTGTCTTTTAGTTCTCTCATTGATCGGTCAGAACAGGGATCGATCATCAAAAGGTTCTGGCTGTGTATTCCGATCGGCCAGACCGTTTTTCATGGCAATTTTCTGGTTTTTTCTTCCGAGAAGCCTTAGTTGTATCCAGCGCTCCCAAAACAGGGATTTGCGAATCCCTGCCTTCCATGTTTTACGAAACAGTAATTTTGTAGCCGCTATCTGATCCGGAGAGTTTTGGCAGATCATATGCGCAAGCTTTTGAGCATCAGCCTTTGGTGTTGAACTTAATTTGCTGACCAGCCCATACTGTGCACCCTCTTCGCCAGAGAATATTCGACCCGTCATGGTTAACTCCATGGCGATATCGTAGCGTGTCAGGGTGGTCAGGGTTGTGGTTGCACCCATATCGGTAATCAATCCCCACCTGGCTTCCATAACGGACCATTTTGAATCTGGCGTTGCGATACGGTAATCAGCGCCCAGAGCGATCTGCAACCCTCCGCCAAAACAGCTTCCCTGAATAATACAGATAACCGGCACGGGCAATTTACGCCAGACACAGGCGGCACGCTGGAACGTATTGGCGGAGGTCCAGGGCAGTTTCATAAACAGCCTGGGAACCATCATTGGATTCTTTTTCAGTGCTTTGAAATCAAGACCCGCGCAGAACGACGCTCCTTCACCTGACAGGATGACTGCTCGAATAGATTGATCCCTGCGAATGCGTTGGGCGGTGGCGATAAGCTCCTGAAACATCTGCTCGTCCAGACCGTTGTGTTTCTCCGGTCGATTGAGGGAGACATAGGCTATATGGTTTTCTTTACGAAATAGTACTCGGGGTAGTTCAGGCATAGTCGGGTTCTTATCGTTATAAGAGTTCGCCATCATTATATAGCAGGTAGTATAGAAGGCTGATTGCCTCTTTTGTATTCTGTCTCTTTTAACGAATGGGAAATAAATTATGGTCAGCCGATCTTTGTTGAAGGAAGCCGCAAGTCAGGGAGTGATAGAGGAATCACAAGTTGAGCCGCTGTTTCAGTTTCTTGATAAGCATGCTTTTGATAAAAATAGCGGTTCCCGCTTTAACCTGACACATGCCCTCTATTATTTTGGTGGGCTTATTGCAATAGGTGCACTCACCCTGTTTGTGGGGTTAGGGTGGGAGCAGTTTGGCGGCAAGGGGATTCTGGCTATCTCTGCTGTCTATGGAGTTTTGGCTCTGGCAATGATGGTCTATTTTGGTCGTACAGGGCGAGAGACTCCCGCCAGCCTCTGTGGTGTTTTTGTTGTTGCGCTTGTGCCGCTGGCTATCTACGGCTTTCAGCAGGCGATGGGGTGGTGGCCTGATAACAAAAACTATCAGGACTTCTTTCTGGATTTTTATACCCTTGGGCTAACCATGGAAGTCGGTGCCTTGCTGGCGGCTATTGCTCTGTTGCGCGTATTGCGCCATTCACTGCAGACTTTGCCCGTCGCCATCGCCCTGTGGCTGATTGCCATGGATATGGTTGGCTTGTTCTACGGTGCCGACTTTAGCTGGCAGGATCGCTCACTGGTTACCCTCTGGTTTGGTCTGGGTATGACGGTAATGGCGCTGGTTGTTGACATTGCTACCCGTAAAACCAAAGACTTTGCGTTCTGGTTTTATCTGATCGGTGTTACTGCATTCTGGGGTGGTGTAACAGCCCAGGATTCCAGTAGTGAGCTGAGTCGGTTTTTCTACTTTTGTTTCAACCTGCTGATGATTGGCTGTGGCGTGGTACTGCTGAGAAAGGTGTTCATTGTCGTAGGTACTCTGGGTGCATGCTACTACCTGACATATCTTGCCAACCAAGTGTTCAGGGATAGCTGGATGTTCCCGATTGTGCTGACCGTAGGCGGATTTGCCGTTGTGTGGCTGGGTGTATTCTGGCAGAAAAATGAAGCTGCAATAAACGCCACCATTCGTGCAAAAATGCCAAAGGCCATTAATGAGTTACTGGTCAGTAGGTACTGACCAGTAACTCATTATCAAACAGCTAAGAGAGGATGATGCAGCCTGCACCCAGTCATGGTTATTGGGATGTATTTACTGCGGAGGTAGAATTTTTAACGGTAGGTCTTGTTATGAGTGTGACCCTATCTGCGTGATCCTGATCATCAGGGTCATCAAGAGAGCCCTTGTCATCGTTGTCATCTTTGTCATTTTTTTTATAAATTGCTGATTCTGCTTCGATTTGTGAGCCGGAATATTCCTGACGAGAGCAGGTACGACAGCGTTTTATCAGGTCATTCATGATTACTCCCGGGGAAAGGCTCTCCTTCGCGGCATCCCAGATAGTTCTATTTTGAGCACGGTAACTAGATATCCTCAAATAAATAACAACAAAAGTTACGATGGCTACCGCCCCGCAAACGGTTGATATTATGGCCGTGTTTGAGTTATCCGATGACGTATTAATTAAATTCGTTATGAACGAAGTCATGGCATCCGATGGTATCTCAGTTAAATTTTTTGTGAGCGAATTTGTGATATTTGATGGTATTTCAGTTAAATAC
>CAMRBW010000094.1 GCA_947040555.1 uncultured Oceanospirillales bacterium
ATATGTTTATAACATAGCTCAGGTTATAGCTGTCATCATCAGGATAGTGGGAATCTATCCGCCAATGTTGGGGCACGACAATACGCACACGCAGATAGGCTGTTGGCGTCGAATATAGGGAATCCGAATCACCAGCCAGGTGACAGATTCATAGACTCCACCGTCTCCAGCTCCTCCCGGTTTTCCAGAGCAAAAGGGTACTCATCGACGTTGAGTGTGTGGGTTTTGGAGCAGTCCACTCTTAGATCTTTTAATACAAACCCAAGGCGAGCCTCAGATACCATTAACTCTTTCACTTCCTTGTCTTTTAATCCAAAATCAGCGACCAACGCATTCTATACCGGGCTCCTGAAATGTGGCATTAGTCTGACCACCCTCATCCGGTGCCATGCATCATCACACACTCCAAAGTGGAACGGTTTTTTGACTGACCCACTATCAACCGCTGATTGAAAATGGCTCGAGTGACCGTGGCAGTAGGCCTTACATCGGGCTTCTGCAGTAATCGATAGGACTCACCTCCAAATTTTTAACGTATCATATGATACGAATAAATTATGGCCTTATTGACTCCAGAGGTACCAATGAGCAGAGGATTGATGACCGCCCTGAACACCATCGAGAGCGGAGTGGGCGTTGACTGGAAAAAGATCAAAAATCGTCTGATCAAGGCCGGAGCCGATCAGCTGCTGATAGATAAAGCGGTGACCGCCACCGCTTTCAGCGACAGGCACTACCGGGTCACCATTAATAACAATGATGCCTTCCATGAGCTGAAGGACTACGCCGTTCCCAGGGACAAGAGCAGCCGAAGCGCGGCCAGCCCGGGCGGCAATACCCACAACACGCGGGTCAATGGATCGTTATTGGCGGCCTGTGGTATCGATGACGACATTCCCTACAACTACCTGTTTATGCCTGGCCGAGAGATCCCTCGGCCAACCAAGCGTCACGGGTTGATCATAGAGAATCTGGAGTGCTTCCTGAACAAGAGGGATACCTATACCTTTGTGCAGGAGTACTGCGGCGTCTCTTACCCTGCCACCGACGTGGAATTCATTATGGGGGCAGGTAACAGCATCTCGAACCGGCTGATTATTCCCTATCTGGCCGCCTTTGAGGGTGATGTTATGTGTCTGTTAGATGTCGACGCCGGAGGGCTGCAAATTTACGCCAACCTGCTATCCGGTGGCCTCTCTCCAGACTCTACCTCCTATCTGGTACCCTGCGATCTGGGTGAGCGCCTGGGAGCCTCAGCCCGCGTCGCTCAAGAAAAAGAGCTTGGCCGGCTGTCCGCTCTGTACGATCTGTCACCGACCACAAATAGAGTTATTTCCGCCATTCGCTACTTTGAAAGAACATTGGAACAGGAGAGTTACCGTGCAATCCGATAATATCTTTAAGCTGGATCTGGCCAGCGAGTACAACATTCACGAACTGGTATTTATCAATAGTGGCTCGAACTATTACGCACGGCTGCCTGTGGATTGTCATGCCGCCCTGCTCTCCGATAACAACAGCGGTAAGACCTCTACGCTCTCAGCGCTGAAGCTTTTTCTCTTGCCCGAAATCAGTTTCAAAAACAGCAAAAATAAATTCAGCTTCGCTTCCGGTGGCAAATATTACTCAGACCTCGACTCCTTTCAGTACTATTTTCCAGGTACAGAGTCTTACATTATCTGCTGCGCCTCAAACCCAAGAGAGAACTTTTGCTGGATTCTCTATCGCACCACCGATTTAGGCTACGAACGTATCGCCCTGCCTCGATCCTACGATGAAATTGAGCACCTGTTCTGGAATGCCGACTCCGTTAGAAATGAAAAGGCCGGGGAGCATCAGCCCGATATCGGTATTAACGACATCAAGAAGAAACTGAAAGAGCTCGGCGGCAAAATCTTTACTGACCGCAGCACCATTGGCGAAGCCATATACACCCGAACTTCAGCGGCCAATGACCACACCCGCTTCAGTCTGCTGCCCATGACGAAAAAATTCAGCAGCGCCAGCGTGGAGACGGTCAGGTCTTTGCTGGGCATGGCCTTCAGCCTGAGCAATGCCTCCACCACAACCCTGCCAAACGCCATTGGCTCCATTATTGATGGTATGGGTATGAGCGTTGTCAAAAAGAACGACGATGGTGTTTTTATCGATCTGGACAATGCGCTCGATGAGTGGCGGCAACTGAAGGAGACCGATAACCGTCTGTCTCGCATCACTGCTCAGCAAGATCAGTGGCAGTTACTGAGAGCGACAAAAGCCAGCTATGCTCAGCTTAAACACACACTGTCGAGTGATTTCAAAACGCTGGCCTGGGCCATTCAGCAACAGTGGGACAGTATCAACAGCACGATGCAGGAGGCCCGGAATCGTGCCGGCAAAGCGGAAGCAGAGCTGAATCAGTTTGCCTCCTACTCCAAAATGATCGAGAGAGCCTGCGTTCAGGCGCAGAGTGATCTAAAAGCCATTCAGCATCAGGTAAAAGATCTTGAAGAGAAGGTGGAAAAAGCGGATTTTGTACGTAGTCGTTTACGCCCCCTCTGCCCTGATGATGATAAAAGCGACACCGCTGTGTTGGCAGCAATAGACAGTGAAATAGCCCTGTGTAATGAGGAAGTTCAGGGGCTAAAGGATCGAGCGAAGGCGATCGAAACCATGACCGCCTTGAATAGCGAGATCAAGAAGAGCGAAAGCGAGATCCAGCTACAGGAGAGAAATCTGGATAACCTGAACAACGGGCATTCATTTTTCGACAGTTTGAGCGATCACGCCGCCGCCGTACTGCAGAGCATCAACGAGAGCTTTACACAGCTGGATATTCGCCTGACTCAGGAGCAACACGACAGCGTTGAAAGTTTTGCCACTCTGTTCTCCCACGACAACCAGCGGTTAATATTTTGCGAAGCTCCGCTCAGCAATACGCACTACAGCCCCATCAACAAAGAGGAACTGAAGAAAAGCCTTGAAGAAAAAATTATCGATCTGAAAGCTCAGCTTCAAACGCAGCGCAAACAGCTGACCACGCTCAACCAAAATGCGGGGCTATCGCAGTCTGAGCAGACTCTGAAACTGAAAGAGTGTCTGCTCGATCTTGAAGAACTCAAGCAGGAGCAGGGGGCGATTGCAGGTGCCGCTACCTTGCAAACCTTGCTCGATGAAGCCCGGGAGCGGTTTGAGTTACTGACCGCTGAGCAGGAGGAGAAGGGGAGCGCACACGCACAGGCATCCGATCAATTGGCGGCGTTAAAACTCAGCTACAACACACTGAAAGCCGAGGTACAGACATTAAGAACGCCGCTGGACAATGCCCAATCCTGTTACCGTGAGCTGAGCAATATCGAGAGCCGCTCCGCCCGCATGCTCAATCTTGAGGCGACAATGTTCGACTACTGCGCCGATCACGCCCCGGTCTGTCAACCGGAGCAGTTCCGCAGCGCTCTGGAGGCCATTGATAACAAAATGCGGGAAGTCCATCACTATAAAGAGGAAACTCTCCACACCCTGAACAGATTACTGGAACACGGTATTGTTGAATCGACACCGGAGGATCGTCATGCGGTAACCACTACCCAGCAGGCATTTGAGACCTACTACTCAGCGCTGCAAACGGTATACGACAATCTCGAGCGTTCCCGTGAAAACTACCAGCACAGGCTCAAGGATCACAACAATACCGCCGCAATATCGGCCCGTATGATTGGCGATGTGAAAGGTATTGTGGAGTCGTTTATTGATGGCATTAATCAAGAGCTTCAGGGGTACAGCATATCCAATCTGGATAATGTAGAGCTTATCGCCGAGCTTCACCCACAATACCTCGATATGGTGTGTACCCTGAACCGGGTGGCCAACACCACCGATGCGCTGCTGCCTGAAGATTTTTATCAGCAAATCTCCGCGTTTCAGAACCAGTTCTATCTCCAGCGTTCCGGCAAAATCGATATTGCCAAAATCATTGAGAAGATCAGTTACCAATTTAACCGCAACGGCAAAAAAGAGGCCATTCCCCAGTCCAACGGCACCAACTGTATGGTCAATGCGGTGATGCTGGCTCTGCTGTTGAAACATATGGTGCCCGAGGATCTGAGCCTCTCCATGCCGGTGATTTTCGATGAGGTGGGTAGTCTGGATGAACACAATCTGGGCGAGATTCTGAAGGTTATGGAAGAGCATGGACTGATTCTTTTTGCGGCCAACCCTGAGCCCACAGGGGTGATCGCCAGTGTGCTTGAGATCTATCACGATCTCTCTCTGTTCAAGGCGACAGACGTCGATGTACAAGGGAAGGCGGAAGCCATTTATTTCCCCGGCATGGAGGAGCGACTGGAGACTATCGATACTCATTCTCAAGAGCAGGGAGAGCAGGGAGAGCAGAGTGTTCAGAGAGAGCAGAATGAAAGCGTTGAGGCCTGACCATGAAAACGGAAACCAATGCCCAACATACGGTGGTCACCATTTTTCAGCATGTCGATGTCTTCTATACCATGCTGGATCACTATGCCGACCACACCAAAACCGTAGCCGGGTTTCAGATATCCCGTTATGAGTCGGTTCTGTACAGCTATCTGGAGCAACACATTCCAGACAAGACCGATCGTCATAAAATTGCAGCGGCTCTGGATGTCAATAACATGCAGGCGTGTGGTCTGCTGAGCTTTATTAACGACAGCCGTGGTCAGTTTGGTCTGCAACAGGGGCTGCTGCAAACCATTCAAAGTCTCGATTCCAAGCGCATTCGGGCACTGGGTCAGCCGGATCTGGATATCATCTACTCGCAGGTGCGTAGCCTCTACGACTACTTTGAGCGAAAAGGTGGCGCCTATGACCGCAATGATCCCGATTTCCAGGAGAATCTGGCGACGCTGATGGATACACTCCAGGGCATTCTGGGGAAAATTGATCATAACGTCAGAGCCCTTGCCGGGAGCTCAAAACGACTCTCCGAAATCGTTGATAGTCACGACTTTAACCAACTGCTGATGAGCGATCAGGTCAGGAATGCGCTGGATGAGATTATTCATATCTCCAAGCGCAATATTCAGCCGACATTGACGTTCCTGAATGAAAAGGCCATGGCATCGGATGCTTCGGCCATGTACTTGATCGGAAAGATCAGGGAGAGTTTCCGGCGCACAACATTCTATAACGAGCTCGCCAATATCTCGGCGATTGAGATGAAACTGTTGTCTTATTCTGAAGTCATCAAAGACATCCGCAAGCGGCTGTATCGCTATGTGGAGATGGAGAGAAAGCAGCGGCAACTCTACAACAACATTGAAAAACGCTTCAATGCGCTCCATGAAAAGGTGGTCGCCCGGCAGGATACCCGGCTTAAGGGAAAACAGATTCCGGCAGACGACCCCATTTTTGCCTGTTCCCGCATGTTTTCGGGGCTCAATAACTGGTCCCGATCCGGTTTGACCGGCAGCCTTATCGTCCTTCCGGAAGAACGCGATAATCGGTATGCCATCGAATATATTCGGGACAAACAGAACCGGGCTGATGCACTTGCTACCTCCAAACGTACTCCCCAAAAACGCACCGATTCCGCTCAGGATTCCGTGAAAAAGAAAAGGCGGGTGATGCGTATCAAAACGGCGATGGTCGATTTTAACCCGACGCTGGCAGCGGAAGATCTCTACCATGCCATGCACGTGTATCTCGTCGACGCACTGGAAGACTATCAGCTCCGGGATATTTACGACGCATTGCACTTTGCCGGCAAGGGATACCGTATAAAACAGTCTCTGGAGCGTAAAGAGATTCTGTATAACTCTCAAAAATTAACGTACATGGCCAAGCGATTGGAGAGCACTGCAAATGGATAACTTCGGACTGGACACATTGGCGTCCAAAGCAATTTACAAAGACTTTATCGCCGGCAAGATCATCAATGCTTACGACTACATCGAAGGTGAGTGGCTGCCCTCACCCAAATTCCGCGATCTGGTCGATAACCTTGATCAATACCGCACGCTCTACAGCCTGATCGGTTTTGAAATCAACTCGGTCAATGGCGAAGCTTTTTTTGTGTCCAGATCGGACCGGACCGAGGAGCTTAATGAAGTAGCAGCCAATATTCAGGTATTGCTGATGATGATTGGCAGAGGGCTCTGTACCCAGGGAACTAATCCAGCCATTCTGTTTGACCCCAGAGGGGGAGTCAGTGTCAAAGATATTGATGCTATTGGCAACATTGAGGAGATTGCCCGGATTGTGAAAGCCTGCGGGTTACAGCAGCCTTTAACCAAGCCGGTCAACGGCACTCTGGTAGAACGGGGTATTTTTCATAAAACGACTCAGGACAGGTACATACTGAGCAGTGCCGGTCGTATCTTTTTTAATGAGCTGTTCGACAGTAACGATATCAGCACCGTTGCCTAAACAGCCAATAACGCTCTTTCCTGAACAGCTCGTCCTGAACAGCTCGTTCTGAACCTGCTCAGGCTTGATCTGACAGTCGCCAACGGTGAAGGCTGTCTGTCAGATCAAGTTTAAACGACCACGTACGTTCAGTGGCGTCGCCCTAATAATAAGGGTGTCGATATGGGTAGGGCGATCAATACTCGGACATCCCGGCGCCCGACACCGCTATCCAAGGGTAACCCTCAACACACTATGCTGGTTGAGATCGTCAGGGTTTAATAGGAGAATTCACTGATGACCTAACTCGGTTTCTATGTCGATACCAGCAAGTGTACCGGCTGTAAAACATGTCAGGTGTCGTGCAAAGACGATAACGATCTGCCGATCTGTGTCGAGTCCTGTCCTTTGCGGGCGCTGGACTTCGGCCCTATCGATGAGCTGCGTGCTCAATATGGTGACCGTGCTGATGGGGCACCGCTGCCGAATCCATCCCTGACCAATCCGTCAGTAATTATCGGCACCTGTCGTAATACCCGCCTGACCGGTGATAAGACCGGCAGTAGTATCCAGAACCCAACTGAAGTGGGAATTGAAGTATGAGTGAACTCTCTCTGGTTTTCTTTACCGTACTGGCCCAAAGTGCCGTCGGTCTGTTTATCACTCTTGGTCTGGTTGAGCTGTTGGCTCGCCCGAACACCAAAGCGATGAACCATATGTTTTTGGCAGTTTTCGTCCTGCTGGGACTAGGGGCCTTTGCCTCTATCACCCACTTGGGACAACCGTTTCGCATGATGAATGTGGCCTTTGGTCTCGCCCACCTCTCGCCGCTGAGTCTGGAAATTGTGGCGCTGAGCCTGTTTAGCGGTGCCTCCTTCACCTATGTAGTGATGCGATGGTTCAATATCCTTCCCGAAAGGCAGACTCTGGTACTGGTGCCGGCGATGATGCTCGGTATCGTACTGATTCTGGCCGTCACCCACGTTTATACCCTGGACACAGTACCGACCTGGAACAGTATCTGGACCGCTTACCAGTTCCTGATGACCGCTTTTTTGGTTGGCCCGGTAGCCGCCATCGGCCTATTGCGCTGGAAGAAAAAAGAGGTAGGTGAGCAGTACACCAGGACCATTACCAATGGCCTGGCTGTGGCCAGCCTGATCATCATGACCCTCTTGCTGATAGGCTACGTTGGTTACCTGTTCTGGCTGGGTCAGCTGGATGTGCAGGGCAATCCTCTGGCGATGGTCGGCTATGGTCAAACCGTGGCGATGGTACGCATCTTTCTGATAATGAGCAGTGTTCTGACCCTGGCAGTATCCACGATCCGTGGCAACAAGGGTCTGCCTCTCGCGGCGGGTTGCTTCGTTTTCGTTCTGCTGGCCGAGCTTGCCGGTCGTGCCTTCTTTTATGACATCCACCTGAGCGCAGGCTCAGGCATGTAACGTTCACAACCTTCTGTCGTCTGTTAAAACGACAGAAGGTCTGTTTTTTTCAGGATCATGCCGATCCTTTGCTCAGGATCAACACCCCACTTTATATCAGGTTTACGATAACAGGCTCTTTTTGCTCTCAAGAGGGGGGAGTTGATCAATGGCCATCCAACTCAATATGGAAGTCATGGAACTGATGCTTTACTACTGGCAAGCGACCAGTGATCGGGAAAAGGTCCATGAGAGTTTTCTCATGACCATAGCCGGTCACGAGTTGATGAAGCCGGTGTATGACGAAGAGTTCCATACCGAGTCCGTGCGTCGCGCCCTGAGCGCGGTCACCAATAAAGAGAGATTCACCGGCGACAATCAAAAAGAGTCCCGCTTCTGGAACAACACCATGTGGGCTCTGGAAGATATGGGGCTGATGGAAGCGATGATGGCGCCGCTGAAGGTGATGAATCTGGACGATATCGGGGTTGAGGGTGATCTGGACGTTGTGATTTTGCCTCTGCACGTAGATACCTTCTACCGCAAGGATAATTGCCTGTTTATCAATTTTTTCCGTATCCAGGCGGACCTGATAACAGGTGGTCCTCTGCAAATAGACGGCATGGAACTGAAGCAATGGATCGCTTCTAAAGTTTGATTTTACCACCCGGAGGCCGTTGCCGATTGCCCGGTAATGGCCTCAAACGACCATTCACTTAGCAACAGCTACCGCTGGTGGGATCGTTATCTTTGTACCCATAGCGGAAATTAAAGCCGGAAATCCACAATCACCGGGTCATGGTCACTGCAACTTCCGGGGCCGGGCCCCTTGGGCAGGTCGCCGGTGTATTCCCCGGAGTATTCAAACAAGTTGCTCTCCAGAGAATTGATATGCCAGTCGTAGACATGGCTCACCCCGCCGACCAGATTGGGGCTGGCCAGAGCGTGGTCCAGGCTGCCCAGCTCGGCATCGTAACTGTAGCTGAACGCCCGGGCGTCCTGTTTGGCTTTGACCAGGCTGGTCAGACCATACCCGGCGGTGAGGGGGGCGGTTTTGTCGAAGTCCGGCAATCCCGGAATATCGGCAACACTGGATACCCGCACGTTTTCATTGGCATCAATGGTGGTGGCGGTCAGGGCATAAAGAGGGTCCTCTTCCCCATAGGCGTTGAAGTCACCCAACACCAGCACTTTTTTGCCTGCCGCTGTCAGAGGCTTTACATATTCACCTAACCGTACCGCAGCGGAAACCCTCAGGTTGGTACAGCAGCCCTGAAGGGGCGCTTTTTCCGTGTCATCCTTGCAATCACTGCAACGCTTTGACTTGAAGTGGTTGACGATCACCGTCAGGCAAAGGCTGTCGTTGTCGTCTTTCTGACAGAACGCCTGAACCAGGGAATCCCGCTGGCCGATGATTCCCCCGCTGTCGGAGGTTTCTCTGGGCATGGTCAGTACTTCAGGATCGCCGCTGGCAGTAAACACCGACGACCGGTAGATCAACCCCACGGAGATGGCATCGGTTCCGATCTTGTCGGTGTCCGGGAAGACAGCCAGGTAATGTTTGTCGGCATCGGGCTCCCCGTAATTCAGAGTCGCCACCAGATTGGCGATAGCGCTTTTGGCCTCCTTGCCATTATTGCCCACCTCCAGCAGGGCCAGAATATCGGCATCCATGGATTCAATGGCCCGGGTCAGTTTCAGCCGTTGCAGGTAAAAGTCACCGGGGTTTTCGGCACCCCGGTTGCCAGAGGATTTTGGAGCACCCTCCACGGTATCGTCGGTAAAGAAATTCAGCAGATTTAACCCAGCGGCCCGGTACTGATCAGGGGATCGGGGGGGCGCCGTCGGTTCCCAGCGGTAATCGGGATCGGTGGGAGCGGTCACGGTGGTGTCCTGCCACTGGCCCGCGGCCACCATAAAGTATTTGCCATAGGCATAGCCAATTACCACCGGAATATCGGTGACGGTGCTGCCGATGCGGAGGGGATAGTCGGCGGGGCCAAACGGTGGATAGTAACCAATATCACCGTTCTTTTTCGTATCGCCTTCTTCCAGAACAATGCGGTTTTGCCTGTTGCTTTCGACAAGGGCATCGGCTTCCGGGCCGGGGCGATGGAGCTGGGTAGGTTTAAACTGGATCTCGCGGGCCAGCCCCATGTTGTTGCGATAGGCGGCATAGTCATAACTGTAGGGACGGATGATGGTACCGCTGAACAGTACCTTCATGCCTTCGTAGCGTTCCATGCTATCGCTGCCATCCTGCCATTTCTGCAAGATGGTGCTGGCCGGGAGGGTTCGCACCTTCACTGCCAGCGAATGTTCACCGGCTCGCTGGCAGATAGCCAGTTGATCGGCGGGGCTGATCCGGGTCTCGTTGTAATGCTCAACAACGGTTCCCTTCACCCGGATCAGGTCATTCTCGCCAATATCTTCCAGAACCCCGGTGTCGAGGCGGACGAATATGCCTTCCGAAGTAGCTTCATCGCCATCTTCCCGGTCTGCCGGGGTCTGCAGATAAAGTCCCCGGTCGTTGGTACTGAATTGGGTGACTTTTTTGGTGACCAGCCCTTCCACCGTGACTGTTTCACCCACCATGGGGCTGGCACTGCCGGAACCCTGAACCTGGTGAATAGGAGTAACTATTTGTCCAGCGTCGCATAATTCACCACTGGCCGCGGGAATCCAGCCCCACATCGTCAGGGCGGCGAGCAGCCGCCATGGTTTGCTGGGGAGAACGGATAGAAAATGTTTGGTAGTCATGACAGTCACCCTTAAAACGCGTAACGAACCCGGCAGGACAGTCCGATGTCGTGGAAATCAGACCGCCAGGTACCCGTCAGGGCGAAGCTGCCGATGATTGGGCCGGCGATATAGTCACCCCCCAGTTGCCCGGATAATGAAAAGGATTCCGGTTTTTTTCCCGTCACCGTAATTGCCGGTCCATTGCCGACGGAATAGCGGGTATTGATGCCGTCGTTTTTGGCATCATACCAGGCCATCAGCTGTACCTTGGGAACCAGTCCCTGGGTCATCGGTGGGTAATATCTCGCCCCGGCACCCAGATCCACCGCGGTGTGACTGTTGCCAGCAATGTGGTCGTTCAGAAAGAGGCCGCTGAACGAGTGCTTCCGGGTTTTCAGATAACTGGCGGAGACGCCGAACAGCGGCTGCAGGCTACCGGAGCCATAGGGGGCCAGCAGGCGCAGGCCATAGAGGTGGGCGTGATAGCTGCTGTCATGGGCTTTCCCCTGGACGTAACGCCGTTCATCGTTATCAATGTGGCTGTAAAAAACCTGATGTTCCAGAGCTATGGCATCCAGGTTCCAGTTGCCATAAAGGGAAATGGTTAACGAGTCACTGTCGTTCTTATTGGTACGGGTATAGTCCACTTTGGACTGGCTCATTGACAAAGCGATACCGGTCAGATTATCGGCCATAAACCGGTCATAACCGATGGTCAACCCGTAATGGTCTCCGTCATAACCGCTGGCGTCGGATTGGGCGTCCTGCTGGCTTCGGGAACCGTAGGCTTCCGCCCAGATACCCTGGCGGCCGGTGCTGTCATCTCCGGCATTAATGCCCGTGGCTCCGGAAACCCGGGCAATACGGTTATCAATGGTGGCGGCCACCTGAAGGCCCAGGATATGGGCGGCGGTGGCCGTGTATTGCAGGGCGGGGGTCAGTTGTCGGGCCAGTTGTTTGATCCGGTTAGGGTTGACGGTGTCGTTCAGCAGCCGTCGTGTGGACCCGGTGCCGTATGTCTCATTGGTAATGGTGCTGTTCAGCAGCTGTCGTGTGGACTCGGTGCCATATTTCTCATTGGCAATGGTGATATTGGCCTGGTTCCGGGAGAGGCCGTGCTCTTGCAGATCCGCTATTATCGTCTGGTCATTTTTCCGGATAACGGTGGCGCTGAAGACTGTGCTCTGGGGATTGAGATTGGCCGAGGCGGAATAAAAATAACTTTTGAGGATGACATCGGGCTGGTTGGCGATGGTGTTGGGGGACTTAAAAAGGGGGTAGGATTTGCCTTCGAGGAAATCGGGTACGGTCAGAACCACCCCATTATTTCCATCCAGCTGGAAACGGTCGGCGACCACAAAGGCCGGCTTATCCTGCAGGGTAGCAAGGTCTGCCTCCAGGGTGCCATGGAGGATAAAGTCCGAGGTTTCCAGGGGATGGCTCAGGTGCAGGTAACCGGGGGCGTTGACAGTAACCGAGTTAATGTTCGTCAGACTACTGCGCACGATACCGCTATTAATGGTGAGGCTGTTGTCCGGGGCGCTGTTACTGCCGGCAATATCAC
>CAMRBW010000095.1 GCA_947040555.1 uncultured Oceanospirillales bacterium
TGGCAGGGGATTCTTGCGCTTTATTTCGCTGAGCGCATAGTGTGAGCCCAGTGCCCATGTTCCTGAGTGCCGATAGACTCGAGGTACTGGATCATGGTGTTCAGTTGATTCTGAGCTGCGGAGAAGAAGGTAGGAAAAGGTGAAGATTCGAGAGTACTGGCGCAAGATGCATTCACAGGGGGTTGGTTTCTGGCGTTATTGGTTTGGTAGCTTTATATCACAATAAATCAGACTTCTTTTCTCGTATTTTTATGCTGAAACCCTTTGAATTTCCTGCTCTGGCACGTCGTATCAAGAGAACCACACCCTCCCTTGATTAGAGTGGGGCATCCAGGGGCACCGGGCACATATTGGGTCCACTTGCCCATACGCGTCTACGAAGTTGCAGATGGATACGGTGCAGACTCTGTTAGATCTCATTGACTTGATCCCATAACAAGACACAAGCAAAGAACATAAAACAAAAAAACCGGACCTGGAGCATTCCCCCAGACCCGGTCTGTTTATCTTCAACGATTCATCGAACCATCGAGAGCCCCATCGAAAGGCCCCTCAAGCGTGAACGCTCACGCCTCTTCGCTCTCGTTCAGATCACTGTCCAGCCCTGTGTCATCAGAGGAGTCATCAGAGGAGTCATCATAATCATTGTCCTCTGCACTTTCGTCGAGCACTTCACCGGTCACGACTTCCATCTCTTCCGGGTCTTCTACCCGTTCCAGACCGACCAGCTGCTCGCCTTCCGCCACGCGGATCAAGCGCACGCCCTGGGTGTTACGACCCACCATGGAGACTTCCGCGGCACGGGTGCGTACCAATGTGCCCATATCGGATATGAGGATGATATCGTCCTCATCGGCCACTTGAACCGCACCGATAACAAGACCATTACGCTCGCTGACTTTGATCGAGACCACACCCTTGTTCGCACGACCCTTGATCGGATACTCATCCAGTGCCGTACGCTTACCGAAGCCATTAACGGTGGCAGTCAGGATCGGCTCGTTGCCTTTCGGTACGATCAGGGAGACAACCCGCTGATCATCTTCCAGCCTGATACCCCGCACGCCGGTCGAGACACGACCCAGGGAGCGAGCGGCATCTTCACGGAAGCGCACCACCTTGCCGGCATCACTGAACAGCATGATCTCCTGATCTTTCTCACACATCGCCACACCGATCAGCTCATCACCTTCAACCAGGTTGATGGCGATAAGGCCAACAGATCGTGGACGGGAATAGGCTTGCAAACGCGTCTTCTTGACGGTGCCGCGAGCGGTTGCGAATACCAGCGACTTCTCTTCGCTGTAGCCAGCCACCGGCAGCATGGCGGTGATACGTTCGCCTTCGTCCAGCGGCAGGATATTGATAATCGGACGACCACGGGCGGTACGGGACGCTTCCGGAATCTCGTACACTTTGCGCCAGTACACCTTACCCTTGCTGGAGAACAGCAACAGTTGAGTATGGGTATTGGCGACCAGCATATGCTCAACGCAATCTTCATCCTTCAGAGAGCCGGCACTCTTGCCCTTACCACCACGCTTCTGGGCCTGATATTCCGTCAGCGCCACCCGCTTGGCATAGCCGGTGCGGGACAGGGTAACGACCATGTCCTCTTCGGTGATCAGGTCTGCAATCGTAAGGTCACGGCGGGAAGAGATAATCTCTGTACGACGCTCGTCGCCATATTCGGTGATAATCGCTTTCAGCTCTTCCCGGATAACTTCCAGCAAACGGGCGGGCTCAGAGAGAATCAGCGCCAGCTCGGCGATACGAACCAGAATCTCACGGTATTCGGTCAGCAGCTTCTCGTGCTCCAGACCGGTCAGACGGTGCAGGCGCATCTCAAGAATGGCCTGAGCCTGCTGTGACGACAGACTGTACTTGCCATTATGCAGACCAAAGGCAGACGGCAGATCGTCCGGACGACAGGAGTCGCTTCCTGCCTTCTCCAGCATACCCAGTACCAGACCGGCATCCCAGGGCTGTGCCATCAGCGCTTCTTTGGCTTCAGCAGCATTCTGGGACTTTTTGATAGTCTCGATCACCGGATTAATATTGGAGAGGGCAACCGCCAGGCCTTCCAGGCTATGACCACGTTCCCGCGCTTTGCGCAGTTCGTAAACTGTACGGCGGGTCACCACTTCACGACGGTGGAGAATAAACGCTTCCAGCATCTGCTTGATGTTAAGCGTCTGGGGACGTCCATCCACCAGCGCCACCATATTGATGCCGAACACTGTTTCCAGCTGAGTCTGGGAGTAGAGGTTGTTGAGGATCACCTCACCCTGTTCGCCACGACGCAGTTCAATCACCACCCGCAGACCGTCTTTATCAGACTCGTCACGAATCTCGCTGATGCCCTCGATCTTCTTCTCTTTGACCAGCTCGGCGATCTTCTCGATCAGACGCGCCTTGTTCACCTGATAAGGCAACTCGTGAATCACGATGATTTCACGGTTCCTCTTGGGATCAGGCAGCACTTCGGCGCGGGAGCGGATCCAGATCCGGCCACGGCCGGTACGGTAGGCCTGCAGGATACCGGCCCTGCCGTTGATAATGGCCGAGGTCGGGAAGTCCGGACCAGGAATCAATTCCATCAGCTCATCAATACTGGCTTCCGGATTATCCAGAATGTGCAGACAGCCCGTCACCACTTCGGTGAGGTTGTGAGGGGGAATGTTGGTCGCCATACCGACCGCGATACCGGTACCACCATTCACCAGCAGGTTGGGCACACGGGTCGGCATAACGTCTGGAATCTGCTCGGTGCCGTCGTAGTTGGGCACAAAATCAACAGTTTCTTTGTCCAGATCGGCCAACAGCTCGTGGCTGAGTTTGTCCATGCGGATTTCGGTATAACGCATGGCGGCTGCAGAGTCGCCATCGACGGAACCGAAGTTACCCTGACCATCGACCAGTGGGTAACGCAGGGAGAAATCCTGCGCCATCCGTACAATGGTATCGTAAACAGCGGAGTCACCGTGCGGGTGGTATTTACCGATAACATCACCGACAACACGGGCAGACTTTTTGTAGGGTTTGTTCCAGTCGTTGGAGAGCTCGTGCATGGCGAACAGCACCCGCCGGTGCACCGGCTTAAGCCCATCACGTACATCCGGCAGCGCCCGACCGACGATAACGCTCATGGCATAGTCCAGATAGGACTGTTTGAGCTCGTCCTCGATATTGACCGGTAGGATTTCGTTTGCAGTATCTACCATAAGTGCCCAAATATCCTTTATAAGCCTGTTATCAGCCGACTCATCCCCGTTGCCGGG
Source organism: uncultured Oceanospirillales bacterium (assembly GCA_947040555.1). Taxonomy (GTDB): domain Bacteria; phylum Pseudomonadota; class Gammaproteobacteria; order Pseudomonadales; family Endozoicomonadaceae; genus Sansalvadorimonas. The sequence goes on from CAMRBW010000095.1 coordinate 3,282, forward strand.
CCGATGTGATGCCGGTTTCAGCCTGCGTTCAGTACGACCACCGAACCCAAGCAGCAAATGGGCCATATCATACCATAAGCCACTGGCGGGGTCTCAAACTAATATTGCTGGTCAACGTGGCGTTATCGTTTCAAAACAGCCTATAAAACTGTTCGTCGCACCCCGTGGGGGAGGATTGCGTTTAAAATTAGCTCCCGACGAGCAAAGTGGAAAGTATGTTACCTATATACCTTTAGATTATCCGCCCACCAGCCCTTCCATCGCAATCGGCATTCAGACCTGTCTCTGGGAGACTGAGAGACCGAGAGACCGAGAAACCGAGAAACCGAGAGAACGATACCCCATGCAGCCCACAGGTTTTCTTCAGACGGGTGAATGTGTCTCGGCACATTTGATTCACATACTCTCTGATCTGCCGTTCGCTCAGGTTGTTGTGCAAAGGTAGCCAGGGATGATCCCGTATCGGCAGTGAGGGCTTAAGTTAGCGCCATTGACGTTCAGACAGATGACCCGAGGGAAGATGACTATACTAAAATTCCATAAATTTGGAACGTGGCTTACCCAATGGCTACTCCTCGATTTTCAATTTCACTGATTTTTGTTTTCTTCCTGATACCAGGGCTTGCTCTGGCCACCTACTATCATGACGATATCGCCCCTTTTCCACCCTGGCATGGTGGTCAACATCTGGGGCAGATGCATATGCCGGTGACCACCCTTAGTGAAAAGGCTGACGAGCACTTTCAGACTGCCGCGAAACTGTTGTATACGTATGCCTTCCCTGAAGCATTATGGTCCCTGAGAGAAGCGCAACGTCTTGACCCTGGATTTGCCATGGCATACTGGGGAGAAATAATCGCGGGTAACAAGCTGATCTGGAATTCCGTTGACGACAGGCTGGTTCAGTCAGCGATTAAACGAATGGACCAGAACGTTAATTATGAGCAACTCTCCCCCCTGGAAAGAGGTTATATAAACGCGGCCCGCCAGTTAGCATCACCCAACCCGAAAAACCTGAAACCCTTTGAGAAAGATTCTCCAACCTGGCGTTTCCGCCTTGCCATGGCAACCCTCTACCAGCAGTTTCCGGACGACCCTGATGTTAAAGTACTCTACGGCTACAGTGTGCTTGGCACCCGTCGGGGCATCCGTGACTTCATCACCAACCATGAAGCCATTACTTTTTTCCAGGAGGTGCTGATAAAGAACCCTGAACACCCGGGAGCACTTCACTATCTTCTTCATGGAACAGAAAATCCGGTACAGTCTTATCTGGCCAAATCGGCGGCGGAAAGTTTTGCCGTCATCGCAGCGGACTCCATTCACGCTCTGCATATGCCTTCACATTACTACATCACCCTGGGTGACTGGCAAAAAACCATTGAGATCAATCAAGAGGCCATGGTCAGGTCTGTTGAGCGAGCCAGGGACCTGAATCTCAGTGAGGCAACCCTGGAATATCACGGCTACAGCTGGATAATTTACAGCCTTCTGCAGCAGGGAAAGACAAAAGAGGCGTTTGAGGGATTTAAACGGCTTGATCATCTCTTCCGTAAAAATCACTCAAGCACCGCCCAAAAATATCTGTTATTGACCAGGGCCCGGTTTCTGGTGGACAGCGATATCAACAGTCAGGAGAACCGTGCTGTACAGGAAACGCCTGTTAGTCACGACAATATCGCTTGTGGTGCTGTAGCTATGGATATTTTTGCCTCTGCCTATGCCGGCTGGAAACGGCATGACATCAAGCAAGTGGAACAGGCTCGCATCCGGTATCAACAGTTTGTGAAAAAAGATCTATCCTGCCTGGCATCGTCGGAGCAGGATGCCGTCGTTATTATGGAGCAACAAACGCTGGCCCTATCAAAAGCGGCAGATGATGACTTAAAGCAGGCAGAATACCATTTCAACAATGCTTCCAGACTGGAAGACAGCATGGTTCACGAACATGGCCCGCCAATGACCGGCAAACCAGCCAGTGAACTTTATGCTGACTTTCTGCTGGAACAGAAACGGTTTGGTGAGGCCCTGTACTTTTATAACAAGGCCAGTGATTACCACCCGGGCAGAAGACAGATTATCCAGGGGAGAAAGAAAGCAATGGAGAACCTGAAAGGCCCGGGAGCCTGAATAAAAAAGCAGGCTGGATTCAAGCATTATCTGCCTCATCCGGACAAATGGTTTTAATCACCGGACTTCTCAAAAGTGTCGATTGCCTGGCAATCGACACTACATAAATTCATAGCCCCGAAAATTGACCGGCCTCAAAACAGTAATGATTAGCCATCTTGCAGGTATTTTTATTACAAGACCATGTAGTAACTATCTGCGTGTAATGATGCGGTACGGCTCTCCCCTCTATGAAATATTACTCCATTGATATGCGTCACAATCAAGAAAATATTCACACCGATATAATACGGCTCACCACTCACGACTAGCTAATAATTATGAACGGCATATTTTCTGTACTACAAAGGATTGGTCAGGCATTTATGCTACCCATCGCAGTACTCCCCATAGCAGGTATATTACTGGGTATAGGAGGTGCATTTACCAGCCCGGCACTGATCGACAGCTACAATTTGACCATGCTCGCACCAGGAACGGTTATGAACCAGTTTCTGGTGCTCTGTTTTAAATCAGGCCTTTTGGTTTTTGCTAACCTGCCCGTGTTGTTTGCTGTGGGCGTTGCCATCGGTTTGGCAAACAAAAACAAAGAGACTGCTGCACTCTCAGCCCTGATTGGTTTCCTGCTGTTTCATACCGTAATTAGCACTGTGCTTGGGTTTCAGGGGCTGACGGCTGAAAACACGACAATCAACGCTTTAATTGCACAGGGCGTTCCTGCTGCTGAAGCACCGGGTTATGCAGCGCTCTATGCCCGTGAACTGGGTATTTTCACTCTGCAAACGGGTGTATTTGGCGGTATTATCTGTGGCTTTGTCGCCGCCTTCGTGACCAACCGTTACTCCGGAAAGACCCTGCCAGACTATCTGGCATTTTTCAGCGGTAACCGACTGGTGCCGGTTATGTCCATGCTGTACTTCATTCCGGTTGGCTTTGTTTTCCCATTTATATGGCCACCGGTGTTTAACAGCATTGTGGCTGTCGGGGCAGAATTCTCATCCATGGGCTACATCGGAACCTTCTTCTATGGTGCCACCCTGCGGATGCTGAATGTCTTTGGGCTTCATCATGCGGTTTATCCCCTGTTCTGGTTCACCGAGCTTGGCGGAACCATGGAAGTTGCAGGTGAACTGGTAGCTGGCGGTCAGAAGATTTTCTTTGCCCAGTTAGCAGACCCCACCGTAACCCACTTCAGCTCTGAAGCGACAAAGACGTTCACCGGCGGGTATCTGCCGATGATGTTCGGTCTGCCAGCAGCGGCTCTCGCGATGTACCACTGTGCGGATAATGACAATAAACCAAAGATAAAAGCTCTGCTTTTTTCAGCAGCGTTGACCTCTTTCCTGACCGGAATTACCGAACCCATCGAGTTTACGTTCCTTTTTGTTGCCCCTGTGCTCTATGTTGTTCATGCTCTGCTGGAAGGGGTCTCCTACGCCCTCCTGCACGCTCTGGATGTTGCTGTTGGCGTAACATTCTCACGAGGCTTGATCGACTTCACCTTCTTTGGTTTTCTGCAGGGCGTTGCGAAAACCTCCTATCACTGGATTCTGATACTTGGCCCTGTCTATGCACTGGTCTACTACGTCATTTTCCGTTTCCTGATTCAACGCTTCAACTTTGCAACACCTGGTCGTCTTGGCGCTGAAAACAAGCTCTACACAAAGAGTGATTTGCAGGGTGACGGGGAATTGATTGCTGAAATTGTTTCTGCCCTTGGGGGATCCGAAAACATCGAAACGATTGATGCCTGCATTACCCGCCTGCGCATCACAGTTAAAGATGAAACGCTGGTCGCCTCCGATGATCAATGGAAGGCTCTGGATGCAAAAGGGGTGATTCGCAGTGGTAAGGGAGTTCAGGTGATTTACGGAACCCAGGCAGAGACGTATAAAAACGAGATTAAAGTCACTTACGGATTCTAACAACGGTCAAACAGTACCGGTAACGCCACGTATCGGTACTGCTTTCTCGTTCACCAGCAACCACTGACCACCGTCGTCTGTGGCTAAAAATTCACCACGCCTCTGCGCCGCAGTTCAAACAAACAGCGCGCTGTTGCCCGCACATCAGCCAGCGCATCATGCGCGTTATCAAAGATTTCGCCGAACAGATACTTGTGCAGTTCCTCCAGCCTGGGCCACTTGAAACCGTACGGGCCGGGGATTTTGCACAGGTCTGTGCTTTCAGTCATGGTGCATATCTGGCGGTTTTTGTGATCGGCCTTCATACCTGCCCGAATCAACTCTGCGCCCAGCACGTTATGGTCATAGTTGATGTTATGGGCCACCAGCACACGACAGCTGTTGTAGTCGGTGAGGAATTTATCCAGTGCCGCACGAATCGGTAGACCTTTGGCCATGGACTCCTCCTGACTAAAGCCATTCTCAATCCAGAACTTCTCAGTGGGTACAGTCCAGCCATCAGGCTTGATCAGCTCGTTGTACTCGGTCACTTCATTACCATTGTCATCGAACACAAGGTAGGCAAGCTGTATAACCCTGGGCCAGTTGTCTACATCAGACATGGGCGCTTTCCAGTTCCGTGGCAAGCCGGTGGTTTCAGTATCGAAGATCTGTATCATGCAACACCTCTTTTACGACTATTGTCGTTTTTCGTCATATTCCCTCCTGGCTTGAGGCAGATAGTCACCCAGTTTTTAGTTATTACTGCGACTACTCAAGCAGAGGTTACCAAAGCAGTCTACACCTTCAGGTAAGTTGCCAGCACCCTGATCGGATTATCTATTTTTGTTATGGATCAGAGCTTATACCTTTGCCTGACTTTTGGGGATTATTTCAGTTCTTTGCGGCCTATTTTTGGGTCAATTTGATCGGCATGATTATTGGTGACTGGTTGACTGCTCGTATTCTGAACATCCCCTTTCCACAAGATTACGACGCTTCCTCTGCATATGGCCCTGGCAGGCTTATGCGTTGCGGCGCGGGAAAGGCGAGTCCGTTTCATCCCCCCTCGCCAGCTCACTACCAGTGCCAGGTTGAGGATAATGGTAGTAACCCTGCATACCACCAGTACATTCATGGTGTAAAATCAGACCCATTGAAACTTTCCTCAAATGTGATGGCTCCTGGATGTACACTCAGCCAAGCCAATCCGTCCATGGAATCCCCTCAGTTGAGTGGAAATTTGCCACCCATATGATCAAGATTTAACAAAATGACCCCAGAAAAAATTATTGAACAGTTGCGGCCACTTCCCTGAAGCGGCTCTGAGAGCGGCTATTAGCCAACAAGAGAGCATAACGCCCTTACTTTTGCAGCATCTTCAGACGCAAACCGCAGACCTTGCGAAATGCGCACAAGAAAACAGTATGCTGAATCTGTATTCAGTCTATCTGCTCGCCCAGTTCCGGGAACAGCAAGCTTACCCATTGATCGTGCGCCTGGTATCAGGGCCGGGTGAGAGTCCTTTTGACATTCTGGGAGATACCATAACTGAAGATCTCGGTCGTATACTTGCCTCTGTCTTTGACGGAAACACTTCACTTCTTGAAACACTCATTGAGAGTGATGACATCAATGAATTTGTTCGCTCCGCAGCCCTGCGCTCGTTGTCCTGTTTGCGTTACAACGGCCAGATAAGCCCGGAATGGTTGCTGGATTACTGCACCAATCTGTACAGAGGTCGCTTGAAGAAGGAAGAAGCGCATGTTTGGGATGCTCTGAGCAAGCACTGCCTGAACATGGGTTTTACAACACTCCTTCCGGACATTGAAAAGACCTACATTGATCAGCTCACTCTTGGAGAATACTCAACTTTTGAATTCATCAGGGAACGGATGAACAGCGAGCCCTTTTCCAAAAGCAGAATGAAAGACCTGATGCACCAGGAAGCTGAGCTGATCACCGATATTATCGCAGAACTCAGGAACTGGGCCAGTTTCAGGCCTGAAAAACCCCGTCCTAACAAAAGTGATTATTCTCTCCCTGTCGTACAGCGGGTAAACAGTGAATCAACCAAAACAGGTCGTAACGATCCCTGCCCTTGTGGGAGTGGCAAGAAATTCAAGAAATGCTGCATGCAGTGAACGATCGCTTGCAATGTTTTAATTAGACGATTCAGTATCGGTAACTGATGGCACCGGTACTACTCTTAATGGCCGCAGTTCAGAACAAAAGCCTTACGCCGCCAACTACTCCAGCGCAAAATTCGTCAGATGTTCAACCCGTTTGTTAGAGGCCTTTTCTGCCCTCTCCGCATCTTCTTCTGCGGCTTTGTCCATAATTAATCAGACATGCATTTGTGTGGCCTCGGTTTTATAAAAACGTGCCTACCGAAAAACCTTTCTCATTGATCAGCATCAACATAGCCCACACCGATTCCCCCTAGCCTTATTGCACCACCGCGTGTACAACAAACGACGGTGTAAGAATAATAATCAAATTAAAAACAACAACAATCGCTGACGGCTGCTGAGTGCAAGCGTCAGCCAGGAGGATACATTCGTGTCTGTTCACAACAATACAACGGCTCCGATCGAGGGAGCAGGAAGCGGGACTGACCGCAAAGTGGCCTTTGATCAACTCGATTGGGGTTGGGTGGTCATGAGTATCGGCATGGCTATTGGTGCCGGTATCGTCTTTCTTCCCGTTCAGGTCGGCATGATGGGAATATGGGTCTTCCTGCTCTCATCCCTGATCGGATACCCGGCCATGTACATGTTCCAAAAGTTGTTTATCAACACACTGGCCGAGTCTGACAGCTGTAAGGATTACACCAGCATCATCTCGGAATATCTGGGCAAAAACTGGGGGATGGCCCTTGGCATTCTCTACTTCCTTATGCTGGTGATCTGGGTATTCGTATACAGCCTGGCCATCACCAATGACAGCGCTTTCTACCTGCACACCTTCGGCATTACAGACTCCCTGCTGTCCAATAATCCATTGTACAGCCTCTGTCTGATATCTGGCATGGTGTTCCTGGCCTCCTACAGTGAGAAGATCCTGTTCCGTATTTCCGGATTCATGGCCGTTTCTGTACTGGCCATCGTGCTGATGCTGGGTCTACTCATGGTGCCGCACTGGGATATGACCAACATCAGCGCCGCTCCTCCTACAGGCGAACTGTTTAAAAACGCCATTATCACTCTGCCGTTTACCCTGACCTCTATCCTGTTTATTCAGTCCCTGAGCCCGATGGCCATCGCCTTTCGGAAACACAGCCAGAATGTCGAAGAAGCCCGCTTCCGTTCACAGCGAGCCATGAAAGTGGCGTTTGCTCTGCTGTTTGCCGTTGTCTTCTTTTACGCTGTCTCCTTTACCCTGACCATCAGTCAAACACAGGCAGTAGAAGCGTTTAACCAGAACATCTCCTCTCTGGCGATCATTGCCCAGTACATGAGTGGTTCCGTAACCACCGTACTTGGTATCCTGATCAACATCTTTGCCGTGGCAACATCATTCCTGGCCATCTTCCTTGCCTTCCGGGAGTCCTGCACCGGTATCGTGATGAACACCCTGCGTCGTCGTTACAGTGATGAGCAGATCAACCACGACAAGATCAGAAAAGGTGTCACCGCATTCATCATTCTGGTTTCGTGGATGGCAGTGATCACCAATATGCCGATTCTCTACTTTACCTCCCTGTGCAGCCCGATCTTCGGTCTGATCGGCTGTCTGATTCCTGCTTATCTGGTTTACCGGATTCCCCGACTGGCCAAATACCGTGGTCTCGCTACCAACATTATCATCGTCGTAGGACTACTGTTGGTTATCTCCCCGCTGCTGGCCTTTATTGGGTAGCAAAAGAGCATAGAGGACACCCACAGATTTTCGCCTGTCACGATATAATCTATGGGTGTCCTTTACCTTAGAAAAAAAGCTCATGGGGGAGCCTGTGCTCAGAAAACAAGAAAATGGTCCTGATGAGCCCCATTTTACGTGGTTTAACTGCTAAAAAAGGGCAAAACAGTACACTGTCGTCAGTTCATGTGATATGGCAGGCTGGCTTCGTATATTCTGAAGCCGTGGGTTTTCGTTCAGGCACTACTTAAATCCAAGCGCCTGGATTTAAGTGCATAACGCTTGCTTCAGCCGCTGCGAAAGGCAATCGGATGGAAGCAATTGTTAGATTGCAATTCAGAAACATGTATTAGTTCTTGTTGTAAATCAATGATAGAGATTTCAATTTTTTTATCTATCAGGTGCCCTTGAATCATTTTTGGTTGATCTGAAACCCATATTTTTTCTGGAATAAAGCAATAAATATGTTCTGGTGGTACTGGGCTCCCACCATTTGACCGACTAAAATAGAGCCAAAACCAGCACCGGACTGTCGCGAGTAACTCCTCAAAATTTATAGGCAAAATCAATCGTTTTTCATATGACCCCCTTGATATTACTGTCTTGTAGCCAATCAGCTTTAAAATTTGCCTACACTTTTTGAACAGTGACTGTCGTGATATGGCAAGGGTTCCTTGCGCTTTATTTCGCTGAAATAATAGTGTGGGCCCAGTGCCCAGAATAAACAGGTCTTTACGTTTTTTGTAACTATTCAGCACCCCTAAAATTTCTTCGTGCCCATGCAGATACCTTTAATTGCAGGGCGGGTAAGGTAACAAAGCACTAACTTTATTTCCCGAGAAATCAGAAAAAA
>CAMRBW010000096.1 GCA_947040555.1 uncultured Oceanospirillales bacterium
AGTGCACAAAAGACATCAGTACATGCACCAGGTCTACGACTCCGAAGAACCGACAGGGTGCTCGCATAGCGCACCTGTGCCGTGTTGCCTTCCCCCTCATCCAACAGGGTCGGCGTTCTCGATGATGGTTTCGGAGCTCACTCTCTAATAAAGAGCGGAGCCTGTACGTTCTCCTGTCAACGCTTAACCATTGCCATTACTGACAACCGCCCATGACTCGGGGTTCTGGCGGTTTGCTAGACCTTACCGGATGAAGGGCTTTCACCTTCAATCTTTTGCCGATTTAGCTCGGCGCACTGAATGTCCCCGATGTTGCTGGACAGGGCTCCGACACAGATCAGCCGATTGATCGGCAAGACCCCGACCACAGCTATCGGCAAAAGTCTTGCGCGGTATATGGAAACCGTTTGCGGTATGTCGCCTGGCTAGCTGGACGTTGTGCACGGCGGCCGGGAACAGATGACCGCAGCAGGGCTTGCTACTAAGGCTCAGTCTGGGACAACCCTGAGTTGCAATAAAATATCTTACAGAGCCATAACCCCAGAAATTACTGGGCGAAAACTGTCCGAAGTATTGATGCTCAAAAGTAGCTTTTAAATTTAGAAGTCGGAATGGATACATCGTATCTATCAAGGAACTTAAATATGACTTTATCTTTTTTTGGATCCATGAATTTATCGAAAATAATTTTATTTTTTTATCAGTTGCAGCTCTGAGACATATCGTATATCTATTATATCGACCTTGGGCACACCAAATCATCATATCGGGTTACGACTACCAGAGATGGCAATTGACAGAACATTCGCACTCAAAAGTAGTTTATAACTTTAGAGGTCGGAATGGTGAAATCGCATCTTTCAAAGGAGTTTCTAAATTTAGAAGTCGGAATGGTGACATCGTATCCTTCAAAGGAGTTAAATGTGACACTATCTTTTGCTGGATCCATGAGGCTACGGAAAATTATTTCATTTCCTTCATCAGTTTTAGCTTTGATCCATATCTTATATGTATTAGAGCTATCAATTTGACACCAAGTCACCATATTTATATGGTTATCATCAAATACTACTCTTCTATTATTCTCTCTACCCACATGTTTCTTTCCACAAATAGGATTATCTAAAGATCCTACAGAGAACAGAACGTAATTATAGTCTGATTCTTCTATTAAATAAATACTTACAACCCGCCTATCATCGTTATCCGCAGTCCAGTTGACGTCAATAGACGTAATATTATTTTTCGTTTTTTGAGTTATCGCATTATATTTAGATAATGCGATATTTATATTATTAACAAGAAGCATAGCGCTTCCAATCCCAATCATCGTACAAAATAATATTACTGACATACATCACCGCTCAAAAAACTGTCCGAAGTATTGATGCTCAAAAGAAGTTTTTAAATTGAGAATTCGGAATGGTTGCATCGTATCCATTATGGAATTTACATATAACTTCATCTTTTTTTGGATCCATGAACTTACTGATAAGCATTTTATTTCCTTCCTCAGTTGCCGCTTGTAACCATATCGTATATTGGTTGGACGGACCTCTGGCACACCAAATCATCATATCGAAATAGTCTCCATCAAATATTGCTATTCTTCTCCTCTTGTTTTCACTGACATTCTCCCTTCGACAAACAGGATCATCTAAAGATGCTACAGAGAATACCATGGAACTACTGTCTGTTTTTTCTATAAAATAAGCACCTGCTATCCGCCTCTCACCACTATCCGTAGTCCACTTGACTTCAACAGACGTAATATCATCACGTAAAGATTCTTCATTAAAATCTAAACGCCTAAGAGCATAGTTGATGTTGATCCCAGTCAGACCACTCAAAAGCATACCAAGACCAGATAAAGCCGCAATAGTCGATAAAGTTAAAGTCATACATCACCTCATCTAAAACACGTTATAAAATATCATTCGGACATTATCATTCGGACATTATAGGAAATGAATTTTTATTAGATATATTATTAAGAAATAAAAAATACCTAAAACCATATAACTGATTATTTAGTGCCTGAACGAAAACCAAAACCCTTAGAATCTCTAGCCTGTAGGGTATCAGCGATTCCCGCTCCTTGTTTATCCGGTAGTGGGTCAAACCTGCATTTTTTCATGAACATTGACTCCAAATTCAACCTTATTGATTAGTCATCCGATGACAATGTCATGCATTTGGAATTGCAGGTTTGACCCATTACCCTTTTACTGAGTCAGTTCAACGGGAAGTCCATAAATTCCTGCCACACAATATATAGATGTCCCCGATGTAGCCTCCGGTTTTTCATTCATTGCAATGAATCTGGCCTCGAATCTCCCCGTCGGGGTAATCCGTGCTATGCACATTGACATAAGCTTTGCCGTGAATCATAGACACTAAAATATCGTCGAAATTATCACCGCAGGCATCGCTAACAATATTATCCATGGTCAATACACCACGAACCACAACATTTCCGTTTAGTCCGCCAGGCATACCACCTGCAAGAAAGGCAATAACAGGACCATTCTCACCTTTTTTGCCACAGTGAATATGTGCACCGGGATCGGCAAAAACACCTTTGGCATCTTCAATGCGCAGATCAAAGGAGATTTCACTGCAGTCCGGATTGGCAATGATCATGGCGCTACCTCGAGTATCGGTAGATACCGGTACAACTTGCTGCTCCCCCGTGAGCGTGGAGAAAAATCGATATTGTTTACCTTGAGTTTTGGTGGATACCGGTACAACTTGCTGCTCCCCCATGAGTGCAGAGGAAAACCTACATTGATCATCGGCAAGGGAGTTAATTGAAATAATGCTGGCTGATAAGAAAACAATAAGTGCAAGAGACTTCACAATCCAGACTCCAGTCATGTAAAGAAATGCCAGCACTGATTATAGAAGCGCTAATTAATTTTTGTTACTTTCCTCTTAAAAAAGACATTTGACCCACTACCCACTGGCCCATAGGTACCCATCCTGATCTGCTGCTCCCGTTACTTTCCAGGTTTTGGATTTTTTTATGTACCGTGAAAATATGCCTATTTCCGGGTCGTAATTCAGACGTTGTTTTAACGCTGCTTGTGTAAGCATTCTTTCCTCCGTAGTTCGATTTTGCCTTAGTTTTTACCCAAGGCTCCGTTATAACTAAAAGTTAGTAAGTTATTGCCGGTACTTAATATTACCGGCAATAAAATGCAGTTCTCCCTATATTTGCGATACTCATAATACTGGTTTTATAATACCGGTATTAATGGTATTATAAGTTACCCAATAAAGTCCCATAATGAAAAACGAGAGCGTGCTATGCAGGATTCACAACGTCGAGCCTTAATCTTCAGCGTTCTGGACGATATGAAGACCAACGGCGAGAAAGTCACCGCCCAGAAGCTCGCCACTCAGGCCAAAATGGGGAAGCAGACGGTTCTGCCTCATTATCGGGAGTGGCAGGAGCTGGAAATATTGGGAGATAGCGAAGAGATAGAGCTATCTCAGGAATTGGTCCGCGTATTGAAGCGGGAGATCACCAAAGAGAAATTCCGTCAGGGCGAGCAGTTGCGGGAAGTGCAGGATCAGCTCGAAGAGGAGCGGGATCACTATGCCGCCCAGTCTGAGCTTTGGCAGCAGCAGATCGGCGAACTCAAAGAGAAGCTCCAGAGCGAAGAGAGCCAAAACACCGAGCTGAACAAGCAGAACACAGCGCTGAAAGGGCAGGAGCACGAACAGCGCCAGAAGCTCAGCTCACTGACCGACAAACTGGAGAATGCACAGAGCGAAGTCAGCAAACTGGAGCAGCGCCTCGCCCAGGACGCCAAACGTGCAGAAGAGGCGCAGGCTGAACAGGAGCGGCGCCTGGACGCTTCACACAATAAGATTCTGGAACACTGGATGAAGGCGCTGGATGAAGAGCGCAGGGAGAAGAGCCGTCTGCAGAAGCAGGCTGAAAAACGGGAGCTGGAAAGAACGACCCTGAGCAAAGACAAGAGCCGGATTGAGAATCAGTTCGAGCACGAGAAAAAAAATCACCGCCAGACCGTGGAGCAGCTCACGACCGCCGAACAAAAGGTCAGTGGCCTGACCGAAGTGCAGACTATTGTCGACAAACTCAGACACCAGCTTGGCCAGCCCGAAGATCTCATTGAAACAGTCCTCGAACTCCAACAGAAGACCGGTGCTCTGGCACAGAGCGAACACGCGCTCACGGCCAAAAAGGCCGAACTCCAGAGCTCTCTGGAGAGTGTGGCAACACTCACCGATACCGTTAAGGTGCTGGAAAAGGAGAATCGCGGTCTCGGTGAGCAGGTGATTCGCATGGAAGCGCGACTGGAAGGCATTCAGATGGCCAAAACCATGAACCGTTAAGAAAAGGCTAATCTCCCATTAATTTGGGGGATTTTTTAGTTTGTAAAAGTTCAGACCTGATTTTGTTTGTCACCAATGAACTGAGCTGTAGACATGCACACTTGTTCCTTGCTACACGGTTGGCTTAATCAAACAAAAACGGGGTGAGATATGAAAAGAGTTTACAGGGTGGTAATGAAGCTCAAGGGCTAGACTCTGTATAAATAAAGAAAAAAAACAGGGAGCATCAAGTAAAAAAAATGAGTATTAAGCGAACCGATGGCATTAACAAAAAGCAACCGACAGGAAAGATAGATAAGAATCGGAAACAGCCGGAGCAGAAACTCAGCATGGGGACGCATGGCGCACGCCAGGTGCTTAGAGTGATGCCGCAGCAACTCTTCCAGAAACTGACGAAAGCGGATCAGGATATTATTCGACAGGCAGAGCGCATCGCCCGCAGAGAGCTTCGCCGTGCAAAGCAGCAGATCACAAAATCTGTAGTGGTGAAAGAGTCAATCATCAAATCTCAGACGTCCAATCCTGCTGTTGTGAATTTCAGCGACCCCTATGCCGTGGTGCTCGAATTAGCTCGCATTGCTAATGGCATGGATGCCACTAAAAATCCACAGGTCGTTCTCATGCTAAGTGAAACCATTGCCCAGATGCTCAGGGACATTGAAAAGCAGAAAGAGAGCAAAGCGGAGCAACAACAGGAAGAACAAGAGCAGGATGAACAAATTCGTAAATTTCGGGCACAGCAGCGTCAACGGAAAAAACATCTGCGTAGAATTGCCAAAGATAACAGGTTACGGTTGGAGCATCTGAAGAGAAAAACCAGCTAAAAGGCGTTCACGGTTCTCGAATGTGATACAGCTGTGGTGCAGCAGTACCGCAACAAGTAGTACAGCAACAGTACAATCGCGCACCGGAACGCCTGACTGACCACCGATATTAATTATCGTGATACGTTTGATAAATGCTGGAGAAATCCAGTTCGCCATGGCCCTTGTTGCCATGCTTCTGGAAGAGATCCCGCGCCTGATCGCCCATCGGAATCGATTGCTCGCTCTGTTCGGCAATCTCTGCGACCAACCCAAGATCCTTAAGCATCAGGTTAACCATAAAACCACCATGGTAACCACGGCTGGCGGGCACATTATCCAGCACTCCCGGTACCGGATTATATTTTTCCAATGACCAGTTACTACCAGAACTCTGCAGCATAATATTCGACAACACATTCGGATCAAGACCATTAGCCTCCCCCAGCGCCAGCGCTTCTGCGGTTCCGGCCATGTGGATAGCCAGCAGCATATTGTTGCACATCTTAACCAGCTGACCATTGCCCGCCGCTCCGGCATGGAAGATATTTTTCCCCATGGCAGACAACAGCGGACTGGCTCGGTCAAAAACAGCTTGTTCACCGCCCACCATAAACGTCAACGTTCCTGATGCCGCACCAGCCGTGCCACCGGACACGGGGGCATCAAGAAATTCCAACCCCTGGGCGTAAGCTTGCTGAGCGATATCACGGGCCGTGGTGAGATCAATCGTACTGGAGTCAATCACCAGTGTCTGCGGGAGTAGCATGGAAAAAATGTTGTGCTTGCCCATGTACAGATCCCGCACGGTCTGACCGTTCGGCAGCATGGAGATCACCACATCAGCCCCTTTAACGGCCTCTTCCGGCGTCGGCGTGACATGTCCACCAGCCTGTTCAAATTTCAGTGATGAGGCGGAGGCAATATCAAACCCCCTGACCTGATGACCCGCCTTGATCAGATTCTCCGCCATTGGCGCGCCCATATTTCCCAGGCCAAAGAACGCAATTTCCATGTCGTATTCCTTTTTATCGTTATTATGATATCCGTCTACGGCTCACTGCTATTTCAGGTTAATGGTCATATTCGGTCCACCAGCCTGAACGCTGGGCTCAAACCAACGACTGGTGACTGTTTTGGTCTCGGTATAGAAGCGCACCGCCTGTTTGCCGTAGGCATGCTGATCACCATAGAACGAGCCCTTCCAGCCAGTAAATGAGAAAAACGGCAGTGGTACGGGAATCGGTATATTGATACCCACCTGACCGACCTCTACCTCATGGCGGTAACGGCGAGCGATGGCACCACTGTCGGTAAAGATCGAGGTACCATTACCGTAAGGACTGTTATTGACGACAGCGAGCGCTTCATCAAAGCTGTCCACCTCCATACAGCACAGAACTGGCCCAAAAATCTCCTCCTTGTAGATAGTCATCTCCGGAGTGACTCCGCTAAACAGGGTCGGTCCAACCCAGTTACCGTTGGGATAGCCCTCTACGGTGCAGTCCGAACCATCCAGTAAACACTGGGCACCTTCTGTTTTGCCTTGTGCGATCAGATCGAGCACCCGTTGCCGCGCCTGTGGGCTGATCACCGGACCATAGGCCGCATCTTTATCATCCCATGCCCCCGGTCTTACCTTGGCCAGAGCATCACGAATCTCTGGCAACCACTGACGGGCTTCACCCACCAGAAGCACCACACTGATCGCCATACAGCGCTGTCCCGCAGCACCTACAGAGGCACCAACAATATTGTTGATCACCTGTTGCTTATTGGCATCGGGCATAACCACCATATGGTTCTTGGCACCCGCAAAGCACTGGGCTCTCTTGAGATGGTCAGTCGCCGTCCGGTAAACATGCTGCCCTACCCTGACCGAACCAACAAACGACACAGACTTAATATCATCATGGGTCAGCAACGTGTCTACCTGCTCTTTAGCACCATGAACAACCTGCAACACACCATCCGGTGCCCCCGCCTCACGGAACAGTTCCGCCAATCGCATCGGCGCATGAGGATCCTGTTCGGAGGGTTTTAGAATAAAGGTATTGCCACAGGCTATAGCCAGGGGGAACATCCACAGAGGAATCATCGCCGGAAAGTTAAACGGGGTAATACCGGCACAGACACCAAGGGGCTGTACATAGCTGACCGTATCGATACCCGCCGCCACATTTTCAACAGACTCCCCCATCAACATGGGAGCAACATTGGCCGCCTGTTCTACAACTTCGATACCCCGCCAAACATCCCCTTTGGCGTCCTCAAACACCTTGCCGGTCTCCTGGCTGAGAATCTCCGCCAACTCATCGTGGTGTTCCTTCAGCAGCGCCTGATAGCGCAGCATCAGCCGCGAACGCTCCGGCACGGCGACATTGCGCCAGCTCTGGAAGGCCGTTTTGGCATCGGCCACAGCCTGTTCCATCTCAGAAGGCGTGGTACAGGGAACGTCTGAGATGATCTGGCCGGTGGCAGGATTAGTGACCGGGATGGTCTCCTGGGAATCGGAATCAATGCACTGGTTATTGAGAAACAGTGGTACACGTCGGCTCATGGTGATACTCCATTGCTATTATTTTCCTGACCTGTGGAAAGACAGAGAGGTACTCGAACCCAGCCGTCCATTAATACACGGGCGCTGCGGCTCATAGTGGCGCTGGTCACTCGCCACTGTTCTTCAAGCTGTTGGACTTCAGCGCCAACACTCATGACACCGGACGGATGTCCAAAACAGATATTTTGTTCACCGCCTCTTTGTTCACCGCCTCTTTGTTCACCGCCTCTTTGTTCACCGTCACTCGCCATCCTGGTCAGCACCAGATTGACTAAAGTCCCGGGAATAGCAGCAGCAACACTAATGGCGATAGCCGCCGTACCCATCATGGCATGGTGCAGCTGACCCATAGAGATAGCCCGAACCAGAAGATCAATGTCGTTTGCCGATATCTCTCTGCCGCTGGCACTGGTATAGGCTTTCGGGTGAGCGACGAAAGCAAGCTTTGGTGTATGCGGACGCTGACCGGCCTGATCAATAGTTTCAATCAGACCCATTTTCACAGCACCATGGGCTCTGATAGTTTCAAGTAGAGCCAGAGCGTGGTCATTGCTATTGATATCTTCCTGTCGTTCGGTGCCGGTATAACCGATCTCTTCAGCGCTGAGGAAGATAACAGAAGTACCGGCGTTGATAAGAGTGGCCTTCAGAGTACCGATGCCCGGTATCTCCAGATCATCAACCAGATTGCCGGTCGGGAACAGGGCGCCCTCCCCTCCTGCAGGCTCCCTGAATTCCAGCGCCACCTCAGCGGACGGAAAGGCCACCCCATCCAGTGTAAAATTACCGCTCTCCTGTACTTCACCATTGATGATGGGAATATGTACGATGATGGTCTTTTTGATATTGGCCTGCCAGATACGTACCACGGCAATGCCGTTCTCAGGTACACGTTCAGAGTCCACCAGCCCTTTATGAACAGCAAACGCTCCGGCAGCCGCGGTAAGATTGCCGCAGTTTCCGCTCCAGTCGACGATCGGTTTATCAATAGCTACCTGACCGAATAGATAGTCAACATCATGGTCCGGTTGGCTACTTTTCGCCATGATCACCGTTTTACTGGTACTTGAAGTCGCACCGCCCATACCATCAACGTGCT
Source organism: uncultured Oceanospirillales bacterium (assembly GCA_947040555.1). Classification (GTDB taxonomy): domain Bacteria; phylum Pseudomonadota; class Gammaproteobacteria; order Pseudomonadales; family Endozoicomonadaceae; genus Sansalvadorimonas. Next base: position 8,828 of record CAMRBW010000096.1, read on the forward strand.
TACCGTAGGGATCAGGGCTGCCGACTATTCGCAATAGCAGCGCATCACGAAAGCTGCCTGGCACACGAGCCGCTTTCGGTAGATCGTCCCGCACAAAGAACACCCCCTTGCTGGTACCTCCGCGCATATAAAAAGCAGGAATCTTCAGACTCTGGCTCATGCCGTTTTCTCCCTTCCCAGAAATTCCTGGGCAAAACGATGCAATACACCACCAGCTTCATAGATTGAAAGCTCCTCCTCGGTATCCAAACGACAGATAACTGGTACTTTCAGCAGCTCATCACTCGGGCGATGAATGTGGCGATGGACGACCAGAAGCAGAGTTGCTCCGAGCTTGAGGTTGCCGATCACATCATAGGTTTCGGTACCATCCAGCCCCAGTGTTTTTCTGGTCGTACCCGGTTGAAACTCCAGTGGCAGCACTCCCATACCGACCAGATTGGTGCGGTGGATACGCTCAAAACCTTCAGCCACAATCGCTTCCACACCGGCCAGTCGCACCCCTTTTGCGGCCCAGTCCCTGGAAGAGCCCTGACCATAATTGGCTCCAGCGATAATAATCAATGGCTGCTTTCGTCCCATGTAGGTCTCGATAGCCTCCCACATACGACACTCTCTGCCTTCTGGCTCAATCCGCGCCAATGCCCCCTGCTTTACTTCGCCATATTGGTCGCAGCACATCTCGTTAAGCAGCCTGGGGTTGGCAAATGTCGCCCGCTGTGCGGTCAGGTGATCACCCCGGTGCGTGGCGTAGGAGTTAAAGTCCTCCTCCGGCAGCCCCATTTTCGCCAGATACTCACCGGCAGCACTGGTGGCCAGAATGGCGTTGGAAGGGGAGAGGTGATCCGTGGTGATATTATCTCCCAGAATAGCCAGTGCTCGCATACCCGTCAGTGATCGCTTACCTGTAAGGGCTCCCTCCCAATAAGGCGGTCGCCGTATATAAGTGCTGGTTGAGCGCCAGTCATACAGAGGACTGTCTGCCTCATCTACCTGCCCAAGGTCAAACATCGGGATATAGACCTGCCGAAACTGCTCCGGCCGGACATGTTGGGAGACGATGTCATCAATCTCCCGGTCCGTGGGCCAGATATCCTGTAAGCGCACCGGGTTCCCCTGTCGATCAATGCCCAGCACATCGTTCTCGATATCAAACCGGATTGTGCCAGCAATGGCGTAAGCGATTACTAACGGTGGTGAAGCCAGAAAAGCCTGTTTCGCATAAGGGTGAATCCGGCCATCAAAGTTACGGTTACCGGAGAGAACCGCGGTCGTATAGAGATCATGGTCAATAATCTGCTGCTGAATAGCAGGATCCAGCGCCCCGCTCATACCGTTGCAGGTGGTACAGGCGTAACCGACAATACCAAAGCCAAGTTGTTCCAGCTCTGATAGCAGACCCGCGTCTTCCAGATAGAGTTTGGCAACTTTGGAACCCGGCGCAAACGAACTCTTCACCCACGGCTTGCGTACCAGCCCCCGTTCATTGGCCTTTTTTGCCAGCAGCGCAGCGGCAACGACATTATGGGGGTTAGAAGTATTGGTGCAGGAGGTGATCGCCGCAATGATTACCGCCCCATCCGGTAGCTCCCCTTCTGTTTCTTCTGCCACATCCTGATCAATAGCTATGCCGTGCTCTGTCAGTGCGGAGGTAGGTAAACGACGGTGAGGCGAGGAAGGGCCGGCCAGATTACGCACGACAGTGGCAAGATCGAAACGCAGTACTCTCTGGTATTCAGGCAGATATTCAGTGGTTTGCAGATCATCCGCCCATAGTCCGACGGTTTTGGCATAGCACTCCACCAGCGCCACCTGCTCCGGCTCGCGTCCGGTCAGGGTCAGGTAATCCATCGTCTGCCGGTCGATAGCAAACAGTCCGATAGATGCACCATACTCGGGCGTCATATTGGAGATGGTGGCCCGATCCCCTATTGAGAGCGTTGCTGCCCCTTGACCAAAGAATTCCAGCCAGGCCGAGACCACCCCCTCTGCCCGCAAGAACTCGGTAATGGCAAGAACAATATCGGTGGCGGTGATACCGGGTTGACGATGACCGACCAATTCAACCCCGACAATATCGGGCATGCGCATCATCGATGGACGACCAAGCATGACTGTCTCGGCTTCCAGCCCCCCTACTCCCAAAGCAATAACGCCCAAGGCGTTAACATGGGGCGTGTGGCTATCGGTGCCAACACAGGTATCCGGAAAAGCGACACCGTCACGGCTCTGCACCACTGGCGACATCTTCTCTAGATTGATCTGATGCATAATGCCGTTACCGGCCGGTATTACATCGACATTTTTGAAGGCGGTTTTGCACCACTCGATAAAGTGAAAGCGATCTTCATTGCGACGATCTTCGATAACGCGGTTCTTTTCGAGCGCATCCGGATCAAAACCGGCCGCCTCCACCGCCAGTGAGTGATCAACAATTAACTGGGTAGGTACAACGGGGTTTACCTGGGCAGGGTCGCCTCCCTGTTCAGCGATGGCGTCCCGTAACCCGGCAAGATCGACCAGTGCCGTCTGTCCGAGAATATCGTGGCAGACCACCCGCGCCGGATACCAGGGGAAATCCAGGTCACAGCGGTTTTCGACTATCTGCGTCAGGTAGTCAGTTAATAACGCTGATTCACTGTCATTTTCCCTGCCATTTTTATTGTCATAATGCCGGACCAGTTGCTCAGCTAATACTCGGGAGATATAGGGTAGCTTGCCATAAGCATCGGGTTTGATCGCTTCAACGGCGGCACGGACATCGTAATAGTCCAGCGTACTGCCGGGAAGCTGTTTGCGGTATATGCTGTTCATATGACTTATACCCGATCTTCGATAGCAATCCACTCGGCACTCTCCGGCCCGGTATAATCCGCCGATGGTCGAATAATCCGGTTATTGGCCCGCTGTTCGATAACATGTGCCGTCCAGCCGGATACACGGGAACAGACAAATATCGGCGTAAACAGTTTGGTAGGGATATTCATAAAGTGGTACGCCGAAGCGTGGAAGAAGTCCGCATTACAGAAGAGTTTCTTCTCCCGCCACATCACCGCTTCGACGCGATCAGATATGGCATAAAGGCGAGCGTCGTCTCTTTGTTCGGTGCCGCCAGCTTGTTCGG
>CAMRBW010000097.1 GCA_947040555.1 uncultured Oceanospirillales bacterium
ACGCTGCTAAGAATGAACACTACGGTATCTGTAAGCAACTGATTGAAAAGGGTGCCGATATTTATACCACAAATGATCGGGGAGAGACGGCTCTGACAATGGCCGCAATGGGAGGTGGTGCAACAATTATGGAGCATCTGCTGAAAAATATGAGCATTGAGGAAATCAACCACCATGATAACTTCGGCAGCACCGCCCTGCTCTACGCTGCTAAGAATGAACACTACGGTATCTGTAAGCAACTGATTGAAAAGGGTGCCGATATTTATGCCATAAATAATTGGGGAGGGACGGCTCTGATGGCGGCCGCAATGGGAGGTAGTCTACCAATTATGGAGCATCTACTGAGAGACAAAAAGCTTCTGGAGAAAATCAACCACATGGATAGGTTCGGCAATACCGCCCTGTCCCACGCTACTATGAAGGGACGCTACGATATCTGTAAAAAACTGATTGAAAATGGTGCCGATATTTATACCACACATGTGGAGAGAGGGACGATTCAGATAAGGGAGCCAACGGGAGGTGATGTAACAATTATGGGCCATCTGTTGAAAACTATGAACACTGAGCAAATCAACCGCAAGGATGATTTTGGCAACACCGCCCTGCTCTACGCTGCTAAGAAGAGACACTACGATAGCTGTATGCAACTGATTAACAAGGGTGCCGATATTTATGTCATAAATAAGGAGCGAACGACGGTTCTGATGGCGGCCGCAATGGGAGGTAGTCTACCAATTATGGAGCATCTGCTGAGAGACAAAAAGCTTCTGGAGGAAATCAACCGCAAGGATGATTTTGGCAACACCGCCCTGTTCTACGCTGCTAAGAAGGGACGCTACGATATCTGTAAAAAACTGATTGAAAATGGTGCCGATATTTATATCACACATATGGAGAGAGGGACGATTCGGATAAGGGAGCCAACGGGAGGTAATGTAACAATTATGAACCATCTGTTGAAAACTATGAGCACTGCGCAAATCAACCGCAAGGATGATTTTGGCAACACCGCCCTGCTCTACGCAATTGCATTAGGGAGTTACGATAACTATATGCAACTGTTTAACAAGGGTGCCAATATTTATGCCACACATCAGTATCGAACGACGGTTCTGATGGCGGCCGCAATGAAAGGTCATGCACTAATTGTGAAGCATCTGCTGACAAACAACACGAATATGGTCAACCTCAAGGATAGCTTCGGCCGCACCGCACTGTTCCTTGCAGCTGAAAACGGCTGGCTGGAGGTGGTGGAAATTTTACTCGAAAATAAAGCAAATCCTAATATTAGCACACCGTCTCCTCCGCCTTTATGCTTCATGGAACAAACCCCTGAGGATGTTGCCGCAAAAATGATGACTAGGCTGCAAAAACCTAAAAAGGAACCAGATGGTTCCGTCAAAGAACGTATAAAAGCTTACCAAAATATCATTAAGTGTCTGCGTCAAGCATCTTCCGACCAAAGGCCCAGTGACAGTGGAATCACTAAATTTTTAAAAAAGTTCGTCTCACCCGTAAAACAAAAAATGCACCGCATGTCCAACAAAACAGATGTATCAAACATCATCATGAAAGTACCATTAACAACAACCTCCACCCTACCTGCTTGTGAGTCTTCTGCCAAAAAATGAGCGTACGTATCCGACACAGCACTTCCATTATTGAGCCGCATGTAAAAATCGCATTTCGGCCTCTGTATCGGTATCTGCACACCGCCGGTGGGTAGTGCGTTGTTTGTTGGTTGTTCTGTCAGCGGCGTAGAAATTTCTAATGCCATCAAAAATATTCTTCCTTTCTACTCAGTCTTGTTCATCACGTTGATGATGGTGGTGGTGGTGGTGGTGGTGGTGGCCTTTATTCCAGAGATAAACCTCGTGCTGTCGTGGATGTTTGGTTTCCAAACGCCAATAGATACTGCAGAATCTTGTCTGCTGGCGAGATTCTTTGTAACTCTTTCTGCTGGTTGTTACATAACATATTGGCGAGATCTATTGGTGGTCGTTTGATTGAAGCGACTTTCGTGCTCACCAATGCCATGACCATCTACAGAATGTCCAAACCCATAAACGCTATTTAACCCATCAATCACCCACATTGTCTTGCCAGAAGCCCTGCCTCTCTGGCAGATTGTCGATTTTTATGCCATCTCCATCTCCCCTTAAACGCACTAACACATTACCCGACAAGCCTGATATATCGTCAATTCTCACTTGAGAGCATTATGAAAATCATTATCGCCCCAGATTCCTTCAAAGAGTGCCTGACAGCAGCTCAGGTTGCTCAGCATATAGAAGACGGCATGCGTCAAATATTTCCGAATGCTGAATATGTGCAGGTTCCCGTGGCTGATGGTGGTGAAGGGACTCTGCAATCTCTGGTCGATGCGACCAATGGTCATTGTGTTGATACATCGGTGACCGGCCCACGGGGAGCACGCGTCAAGGCTCGCTTTGGTCTATTAGGCTCCGGCGAAACCGCCATAATCGAAATGGCCCAGGCTTCCGGTATTGAACTGATCACACCCGAACAGCGCAACCCGCTGATTGCGACCACCTTCGGCACCGGCGAGCAGATTCTTGCGGCTCTTGATCTGGGCGTTCGCCACTTTATCGTTGGTATCGGTGGTAGTGCGACCAACGATGGCGGAGCCGGCATGATGCAGGCTCTTGGTGTGAAACTGCTGGATGCCCAGGGCCATGAACTTCCTTGTGGTGGTGCAGCTCTGGCGCAACTGGCTCGTATCGATCTTTCAGACATGGATGCACGACTCGCATCCTGTACTTTTGTGGCGGCCTGTGATGTGACCAATCCCCTCACCGGTGCCAATGGAGCCTCTGCCGTATTTGGCCCGCAGAAGGGGGCAACGCCAGAGATGGTGCAAGAGTTGGACAGTGCTCTCACCAACTTCGCAGCAGTTATCGCACGAGACCTGAACATTAACGTTGATCAGGTTCCCGGTGCCGGTGCCGCCGGTGGTATGGGGGCTGCTCTACTGGCATTCCTCAATGCAGAACTGAAGCCTGGCATTGATATGGTGATGGAGGCCGTCTCTCTGGCGGAAAAGATTAAGGGAGCCAGTTTGGTCATTACCGGTGAAGGCCGTATCGATGCACAAACGGCACAGGGCAAAACTCCAGTCGGGGTCGCTCGTATCGCCAAGGCAGAAAATATTCCTGTGGTCGCTCTGGCGGGCTCCATAGGCGACGGCGCCGAGGCAGTTTACGCGCAAGGAATTGATGCCTTGTTCCCTGTCGTCCACGGGGCAGTCACGCTTGATGTCGCACTGGCCAAGGGTGCTGAGAACCTTACCCGCGCTGCACGTAATATGGCGGCAATGCTGCAAATCAGGTTATAAAACCTTGTGCTTTAGCCATGGATAGCGGAGGTGCAGGTTATGCAGAAGCGTTCACCCGCCCTCCGTGGTTCATCTTTATTTAGTTCACGTTCGGAGCCTTCACATAGCGAAGGTAGTCTATGTGACCATGCTCTTTTGATGGCAGCTTAACCGTTTTCAAACCCCCAAAGGACTTCTCTACCTCTGAAGCTGTCATGGACGGCGGCACCACCACATCATCACCCGGTTTCCAGTTAGCAGGCGTGGCAACATTGTGGTTATCTGTTAACTGTACGCTTTTCAAGACTCTGATGATCTCGTCAAAATTGCGCCCGGTGGTCATCGGATAGGCGATCATCAATTTAATCTTTTTATCCTTACCAACTAAGAAAGCAGACCTGACTGTCATGTTGTCCACTGCTGTTCTGTCGGCGCTCGGCTGGGCCTCTTGCCCGAGCATACCGTACAATTTCGCTACTTCCATTTGACCATCGTCAATCAGGGGGAAGATAGGCTCATCAGACTTCGCAAACGAAAGGATATCGCCTATCCACTTCTGATGCCGTTCAACAGAATCAACACTTAGCCCGATAACCAAGGTGTTCATTTCACTCAGTTGGTTTTTTAGATTATGTACTGCAGCAAGTTCCGTCGTGCAGACTGGGGTAAAATCCAGTGGATGGGAAAAGAGTAAGACGTACTTGTCCTTGCCCCAGTCGTGAAAATTGATGATTCCTTTCGATGTGTTAGCCGTAAAATCGGGAGCGATATCACCAATCTGCAACCCATAACCTCTGCTCAAAAACAGTAAGGTGAAGGCGTAGAAAAAAATACGCACAGTACCGATTCGCTTCATTTTGGACTACCTCGTCTTGTTTGTTTAATACATGATTTGGTACATCAGGACGATACAGAGTAGCTCAATTTTTGAGTTGTACAGGGTTGGATTGAAATTAGAAAAACTGAACCGCCTCCCTCCCTCACACACAAGCAAGCAAGCAAGGCGGCGGCTGATTTATACCCGTTCTTTTAATCGATACCACAACATTCCCAAGGCCAGTAACGGTGAACGCAGGTGCTTACCGCCAGGGAAAGTCATATGGGGGATGTTATTAAAGATATCCAGTCGTACAGTATCTCCATGAATGGCTTCTGCTAATATTCTTGCCGCCATATGGGTCACATTAACACCATGACCTGAATAAGCCTGAGCATAGAAGACATTGCCATTCAACTGACCGATCTGAGGCATGCGGTTAGCGCCGATGCCGATCATGCCGCCCCATTCGTAGTCGATCCCTACGCCTTCAAGCTGAGGGAAGACCTTCATCATTTTCGGGTACATGCTGTCCTTAATGCTGCCCGGGTGCTGTGCAGAGTAATTACAGCGTCCACCAAACAATAAACGACCATCACTAGATAATCGGTAGTAGTCCAGCGCCACATTTCTGTCACAAACGGCAAAATTACTGGGCAATATGCTGTTACGCTGTGCCTCAGTCAGCTTTTCTGTGGCGATAATATAACTGCCTGCCGGCAGCACCTTACCGGCAAGCTTCGGCACAAGATCACCAGCATAAGCATTACCGGCAACGATAACCCGACCTGCTGTTACAGAACCGCCTGTCGTATAGACAATAGGTTCTGCACCCTGTTTGATCTCGATTACCTGAGAGTGCTCGTAGAACTGAACACCCAGTTTTTCCGCAACTTCTGCCTCCCCTAAACAGAGGTTGAGTGGGTGAAGATGGCCACTGCCCATATCAACCATACCGCCGAGATAGACGTCGGTTCCGACAAAGTCCTGAACGCCACCCTTATCAACCAGGAATACCTGCTCTTCATAACCCGATCGCTGAAGGCCGTCGTACTCTTCTTTCAGCTCCCGCAAATGTTTGGGCCGATTGGCAACATCAAAGCTGCCCATTGTCAGGTCACAATCAATGTTATGAGCAGCAATACGGTCACAAACAATCTGTACGGCCTCAAAGCCCATTTGGTTGATGGCGTCGACTCCACTCTGGCCAATCACCTTGCGGAACTGCTCCACATCGTGGCCAATGCCACGAAGTAACTGACCGCCATTGCGCCCGGTCGCTCCCCAGCCCAACTTGTGGGATTCAAGAACGATAACGCTGTAACCCCGTTCGACCAGTTCCAGCGCGGTAGCCACACCGGTAAAGCCGCCACCGACAATACAAACGTCAGCTGTCTTATTACCATCCAGGGCGGGATAAGCCGTGAGACGGTTAGCCGTGGCTGCATACCAGGAAGGTGCATGCTCCCGCGTATGGAGAGCATCGTAATTATTGTTTTTAGTCATGCCTGCGTCCTGCCTAACTCGCTTCAAGAGATTCTGTCGCTCAAAGAATCTCTGGCACCCAAAGAGATCCAGGTCGCTTTCAGTTCTGTGTACTTATCAAAAGCATGCAAAGATTTATCACGACCGTTACCAGACTGTTTGAAACCGCCAAACGGGGCCGTCATATCGCCACCGTGGTAGGTGTTCACCCAGACAGAACCCGCTCGTAATCTGCGAGCACAGTGGTGGGCTTTGCCAAGATGGGACGTCCAGACAGAGGCTGCCAGTCCATACAAAGTATCATTGGCTATACGAATTGCGTCGTCTTCATCCGTAAATGGAATCACACTGAGTACCGGACCAAAAATCTCTTCCCGAGCAATACGCATAGTGTTGTTTACATTGGCAAAGATTGTCGGCTGCACATAGTAACCGCCACTCTCTTCATTTATACGACAGCCGCCTTCAACAAGCTGTGCCCCTTCCCCCTTGCCGATTTCGATATAGTCCAGCACATTCTTGAGCTGAACATCATCAACTATCGCCCCGGCTTTACTTTCAGGATCAAGGGGATGACCGGGTTTCCAGTTGCGGACCTCATCGACAACCATCTGCAGGAACTGATCATAAATTGTCTGCTCGACCAGCAGACGGGAACCGGCAGTACAGACCTCACCCTGGTTATAGAAAATGGCCATTGCCGCCGTTTTCGCCGCCTGTTCCAGATCCTCTGCATCCGCAAAAACAATGTTTGGACTCTTACCACCCGCTTCCAGCCAGACCCGTTTCATGTTGGATTCACCGGCATAAATCATCAACTGTTTGGCAACACGGGTTGAGCCGGTGAATGCAAGACAGTCTACATCCATGTGCTCCGCCAGTGCCCGACCAACGGTATGACCAAAACCAGGCAACACCTGTAGTACACCATCAGGCAGACCAGCTTCCTTCGCCAAACCGGCAATACGAATGGCTGTAAGGGGAGACTTTTCGGAGGGCTTGAGAATCACACTGTTACCGGCAGCGAGCGCCGGCCCCAGCTTCCAGCTGGCCATACTGAGGGGAAAGTTCCAGGGCACGATGGCGGCAACAACACCGATGGGTTCACGGGTCACCAGCCCCAACTCAGAATCGGGGGTCGGTGCAATTTCGTCGTATACTTTGTCGAGCGCTTCCGCATACCAGCGAATGGCGCCAATGCTACCGGGAATATCATCACCAATACTGTTACTGATCGTCTTACCCATATCGAGGGTTTCCAGTAGCGCCAGCTCCAGAGAGTGCTGCTCCATGAGATCAGCAAAACGCAACAATACATCTTTACGACCACGGGGAGGCATCCGTGACCAGTCACCACCTTCAAATACACGACGGGCGGCAATAACAGCGTTATCAGCATCGTCCTGCTGACAGCTGGCAACTATTGCCAGCACCCGACCATCTATCGGTGAACGACACTCAAACGTCTCCCGGCCCTGGGCGTGAGTGTATTCACCATGAATAAAGGCCAGCCCATTAATAGAGAGCGCGTCTGCCTGCTCCTGCCATTGGGTAAATTGCCACTGGGTAAATTGCCCGTGGGTAAGCTGCCATTGGGTAAAAGTGTGCGATGCGTCGGCCATAGTGAACTCCTGAGAGCCTGACTGATTTGTTTTTAGTGGTTACGCATTTGCACTTTAAGGGGATCGGTGGGGGCTTGGCAAGAAGCTTTGTAAGCGCTACAAATCGAATCAAACAGTGCCATTAATATTTTTTTTGTAACAAGCGGAACAAAATCCTAACACAAAGGTCTGAGTACGTGACAATTAACAAGGATCCACCATGAAATACCCCATCATCGTATTAACTGCCGCCATTCTGACCGCTAACATTTGTTACGCTGCCAGTATTAATACAGCTAGCAACACAGCTAGCAACACAACTAGCAACACAACTAGCAACACAACTAGCAACACAACAGCAGAAGCATCAATCCCACATGAAGGTAGTCAATCGATAAACCGTGCTGAAGAGCAGATTTTCCCGTATGCCGATCTGCTGGATAAATACCGTCTTGAGGCGCAATTACTGGCGACAGTTCGGGATCGGGATCAGCGGACCCACGAATACCTCTACTCCTCTCTGTCAGTCCTGCATGGGGAATTTGAGGAGCTCTTGCAGGCGCGACAAGAGCTGCAACAGCAATCAGACATGTCCCTGACAAGCGCACTCCCTCTTGCGGACTTTCTGAGCTCTCGGCTGGTCTATAACAAAATTGCAGACCGTCTGAAGAATAAAATCAAAGGGGTGCTACTGTTCCCTCAACTGAAAGTTGATGCCAGAACAGAACTCTCCGGAAAGCTAGAGCTAGACCCACTGAAGGAGCACTATGAGCAACAACTGGCAACAGTGGAAGCACAGGTGGAAAATTTGCACTTCAAGCTCGATCTGCCCAATGGGATGCCTTATGAACAGAAGGGGATGAATACAGACAAGCTGAGCGAAATGAATCTGCTGACGAGCAAGCAGATCGAGAAGATAAGCGGGCAGATCGCCGGCAAAAGGGCCATATCGACCTCCGAGAAAGGCATTATTGACGAATTCCTCAACGGCTTCACTCAAAAAGCCCTTCAGAGTTTTGTAGATGTCTTCGGAACGTCGGAACGTTACAGAACCAGCTCAGACCAAGAGGGAAAAATTCAGGCGGCAAAAGATCTGGAAGATGTATTTTGGGCCCGTTTTTACATACGTGCTCACTACGGCATCAAGATCGGCAGCATTCCCGTGGCCTACGATAAACACATTTTCAATGCGGATTACCTGATCAGCTCTCTTAAGATTGGTGACATGCCGCTCTGGACTGAAGAGCATCTGAAGACGGCACAAAATATCGCCGTTACGGCACAAGCAACCCTGACCAATAAGGGTACAACATCATCCTGGTCCAAGGCGCTGAGAGCATTCAGTGTCTGGGCAACGGGTAGCAAAGCGGCAGAGAGTGCCAAAAAATTTATCGTTGAGCTGATCCGGACCGATCTTAAGGAAGAGCTGGCTCTGACTAAAGACGGTGGTTTTTCAGATGTCCGAGACAACTATCAAAATCACTATTACACCTCTGAAGAAGAGAAAGCACACTATCAAAAAAAGGCAGCTATTACTTTTGGAGTAGCTGATAGCGACAACCTGGAAGCTGATTTAACCGTCATTTATGCGGGAACCCTGAAAAGCGCTATAGCTCTGTGCAAAAACGTTATGGAGCAGATAGAGTATCGTCTTGGGGAAGCCCAAAATCTGCAAAATTATCTGGATGAGCTGACCAAGAATAGCGAATACAAACAGAAGCGCGCAAAAAGACCCACGCTATAACAGGAGTCCGATGACCATGCAATTCTGTATGAATGCGCTGTGCTGGCTGGTGTTGGCAGTCACAGTGTCTGTGCAAGGGTATGATAATTTCTGCATCGATAGACAATGGCCCACCACACGGTACAGTGCTTATTGTCATGGCATGAGTATTCCTGCCCATAAAACACGTAACTTTATCTCGGAAGAGTTACGTAGCAACAAGGGCGATCATACCGTAACCAGACGCCCCGACCTCTTTGATGAAGAGGCGTGGCGGGATCTGAAAAACACCGACCCTGAGGCCGCAAGAGCGATGTTAAAGCAATTGCCGAGCCCCAAATGGGAGGGAAGCGCCTCTTACGACACCCATCTGCATTGGTCTTGGCAGGAGTGCCAACTGGTGACCAGCTTTGACTGTGGCTCCGAGACGGTCTGTAAGATGGTTACCGATATTAATGGGAACGATAAGGAGGTGTGCAATCAAGAGCCCAAAAGCTGTTACATGGATCAGGTGGTTACAGAATCGGCCTTTTGCAGTCATGAGAAGCTGGCCTACGATGTGACATTTATCCCGGCCCCTGAAGACAACGACTACCCTGACCGACTGGCCCATGGTTACGAGCTCCTGCCGGGGGAGTTCGAGGATATCATCGTTGATAATGGTGTTGGCTTGTTCCATTCTGCGACGATGTCTCCTCAGCTGACGTTCAGAAATCCACGTAATGAGTATCAGGTCAGCAGGGTGTCAGGTTCACATTATGATGAGGGCAGTTTTCCCTGTCGAAAAGACCACACTTACCATGTCGGTTTCACTGTTCAGCCGTTGAAACGAAAGCGCTCCATCTCTGGTAATGGCTTCTCGCTGCCGGTCTCCTTCGATGGTGAATCGATTAATCCACTGGCCTGGGGAAGTGCACAAAATGCCGATGGCCTGCGTCACTACGAGGCCTTCCCGACAGCTCTCCGCGTGCAGGATTACTCGTCTGCTACCATGAATGAGTTTGCTCTGGATACGGGGGACCTGTTCAAAAATCTCGTCGTGCGTATTCAGCTCTATGACAAATCCTTCCTGGCCTGGCCCTTTGCCCGCTCCACAATCTATATTCGTGAGGGTGAAGGTCTCAAACAGACGCTGAATGCCATTTCTGATGACCAGAAGGTTCGCCGCTCTCGGTTGTGGGAGATCATGCTGACGAGTAACGGCGCCATTGATCCAGCGAAAAATCTGTACCGGAATTACATTCCCTGGTTTATCTACTATCCGGCCCGGCTATTTCTTCCGAAAGAGGCCTTGAGCTATGAGAACCAGCTCAAGCCCGGTACAGACTATCAGCTGAAAATGACAGTCTACCAGAGAGGAAGTTCCCTCTATCATCAGGCCTGCGAGGATGATCCGAACTGCTGGGATTGCCAGTTTTATGCGGGATGGGGCTGGTTCAGTCCGACACGCTATGAGAGTCGATACTATTCCGATGAAAGTATTGATATCGACTTTACCACCCCGGAGGATGTTAACCAGAGAAGTTGGTGGCCCATGACCTGGAATACCACAAATATGATCAGCGGTGGTGCCATCATTGGTGCAGTTGTTGGCGGTGTGCTCCGTATGGCGGGGAAGCGTTAAACGTCATTTGCTTGATAGTTTCGCTGCTCTTTGCCATACCTTCTTGCTCAGTGATTGTCGTCTGAGCCAGGCGTGAGCTTTGAACGAAATGTAGGCGCAATCCCGCTCCTTCAGGGGCGGGTCAAGCCAGATAATCAGAAACTCGGCAGTGAACCAGCTACAGATAAAGATAATCTGGAGTATCTCAAAGGGACTTCTGAAGAGTGACTGAATGAGCATGTTGTCGGTGTAGATCGTGGCGTAGCAATTCCCGTACATACCGGGGATAAGGCTTATGACTTCACTGACAAACCAGATCAAGAGAAAGAAGAAGCAGGAGCGCTCTACCTGAAGCGCTGTCAGCATCGGCTTGCCAGGCAGAAAAAAGGCTCAAACCGTCGCCGGAAAACCAGATTTCGAATAGCCAGGTGTCACAGAAAGATTGCCAATATCCGGCAGGACTTTTGCCACAAGACAAACCGGAAGCTGGTAGATAGATACGGTGGGTGCAACCCCAGTAACCAGGTACCAGCAGAGCAATCATGCTCAGCTTTGCCGATCCAGCTCTCCAGGAAGAACCCGTGCAAACAAAAATAGGACACCCATAAATTTAACCATAGGAAATATACGGATATTTTTATGGGTGTCTTTTATTTCGTTACCGGATGAAGGGCTTTCACCTTCAATCTTTTACCGATTTAGCTCGGCGCACTGGCTGTCCTTGATTTTTCTTGATTTTTTCTGGACCTATTGGCTACTTTTAATGTGCCATTATGTCGTGCATGCAGGTTGTCAGGCATCATACGTATGAGAGGTTTGAGTATGTTTAAGGCTTATTTATTTGCTTGCTGTATTCTTATTTTCCAGTCATTTAGAGTTTATTCTGAAGATGACTTTCCTGTACCCCCATCCTGGGCTATGCCTGCACTTATAGAGCATGCCAGAGAAAAATCACCAAACAATATTGAAGGTCAGCCATTTAATAAAATTGGCCTTGTGGATACATATCCACCGCTTTCGCATAGGGATTTATATGACATGGAGGCAATTCAGCTTCAGAAGTATGCCGATATAGTAACGCATGCATATACGGATGCTGTTGCTGAGCAACTGCCAGACTCACTTGAAAGCATTGATATACAAACACTTAACCAGACTTCAATTGCCAACATTTCCTATATATCGATTAATGCATCCAAACAAAAAATTCGGCTTTCGGCAAAGAGTATTCTAAATGCTATTCAACAAAAATTGCGACAAAAAACCCATTCATTCGGAAAACTCCCTAGT
>CAMRBW010000098.1 GCA_947040555.1 uncultured Oceanospirillales bacterium
TTGCACTCTCCAAAATCAGGGTTGGAAAGTGTCAACTGTATTCAGGACGGGTCACAGAGAATAAAAAAAGGGCGATCATAAGATCGCCCTTTTTTCGTAATGCAGGGGATTATAGAGATACGATCTCTGCAATGTGCATCAGGTTGCGATCGAGGCCTGGCTTACGGCTGATGGCATCGTGGATAGATACGGTGCAAACGGAACCGTTGTGTATGCCCACCATGATGCTGCTGTTGCCAGCCATAAGCTGTTCGACTGAAGCCACACCCAGCCGAGTCGCCAGAACACGGTCTGCACAGCTAGGGTTACCGCCGCGCTGCAGGTGACCCAGTACAGATACACGAATGTCGTAGTTTGGCAGGTGCTTTTGAGTTTCCTCGGCTAACTGGAAAGTATCGCCCCGCTTTTCACCTTCAGCTACAAGAACGATGTTGGACGTCTTGTTACTTTCACGGCTTTTCTTCAGCTTTTCAACCAGATCGTTGAGGTCTGTGCTTTCTTCAGGGATAAGAATACCGCTCGCGCCTGCGGCGATACCCGCATTCAGTGCGATGAAGCCGGAGTCACGACCCATACATTCGATAAAAAACAGACGGTTGTGTGAGGAAGCGGTGTCACGGACGCGGTCTACAGCATCAACGACAGTGTTCAGAGCCGTGTCGAAGCCGATGGTGAAGTCGGTGCCATAAATATCATTATCGATAGTGCCGGGAATACCAATGACCGGAATTTCAAACTCGGTGGACAGCAGGCTCGCCCCTGTGAAGGAGCCATCACCACCGATAACAACCAGACCATCGATGCCAAGCTCTTTCAGATTGTTGTACGCCTTCTGACGACCTTCAGGAGTACGGAACTCCTGGCAGCGAGCGGAGCGCAGCATAGTGCCGCCCCGGTTGACAATGTTAGACACAGACTGGGTATCCAGCTTCACTGTATTGCCTTCAATGACCCCCTGGTATCCTTCGTAGAAACCAGTAACGTCAAGGTTGTGGTAGGCACAGGTGCGGACAACTGCACGGATGGCAGCGTTCATGCCGGGTGCATCACCACCAGAAGTCAGAACGCCGATATGTTTCAGGGTGTTTCCCATGTCTTTTATCCAAATATTTAACTCTCAATGAGAGCTAGGGTAATGTGTTGTGTGGGTGATTATTGAATTTATAGACGTGAATGAACTCACGTATGCCTGACGCAACATTAAATTGTATGTGCGATATTTCCTACAAAATTAACAGGCATCTTCTTCTGTTTCTAACAGGTATATATACCTATTATTGACCGTGACACGGAAAGTTTATGCACCATGTCGTGCATCCCATGGATGGGATGCCTTTTTGGTAAATCACCAGCCGTGAGAGTCTCTTCAAAAAAGTCTCTTCACAAAAATTTCCTCACAAAAGTCTCTTCACAAAAGCCTCTTCACAAAGGCCTTTTATTCCTTCCTGTGACCGGCTCGCAATTTGTCTGGCTCTCGTTTTACCGAGCGCAGATCGACAAATTATCCCAGACTCACGGAAAACATCAAAAAAATCATTGACCTTTGTCTGCCTCTGACGACAATAATTGCGCTTTTTGGTGGGATTTTGGCATAGTAAAGCAGGCCAAACACCCTCCGGCTTTTTATTCATTCAAACAGAGATAAATAGCTGATGAAGTTTCTGAAAAAATATCTGTTATATGTTATAGCAGCCTTAAGTGTCAGTGGCGGTGTGGTCGCGCAGAACCTGAATGTTCTCAACTGGTCCGACTACATCGCCGATGATACGCTGAATAACTTTGAACAGCGCACAAAAATTAAGGTTACCTATGACGTCTTTGACAGTAATGAGATGCTTGAAGCACGCCTGCTGTCAGGTAAATCGGGTTATGATGTTGTTGCTCCAACCAGTGAGTTTTTGTCTAGACAGATAAGAGCTGGTGTTTTTATGAAGCTGGACAAGAGTAAGCTTTCTAATTGGAAAAATCTCGATCCACAGCTTTTGGAAATGCTGAGCAGCCATGATAAGGGTAACCAGTACGCAGTCCCTTATATGTGGGGTACGACAGGTATCGGCTATAACAAAAAGCTGGTTGAGAAGGCTCTTGGTAAAGGTGTGCCTGTTGACAGTTGGGCCATCATTTTTGACCCAAAATACATGAAGAAACTGGCACCGTACGGTGTCGCTTTTCTGGAAGCACCCTCTGAAATTTTTGCGGCGGCTTTAACCTATTTGGGATTGGACCCGAACAGCCAGAACCCCAAAGATTACGAGCAGGCTGAAAAGCTCGTTGCGGGCGTTCGTCCGTATATTCGCTATTTCAACTCTTCCAGCTACATTAGCGATCTGGCGAATGGTGAGATCGCTGTAGCCGTGGGCTGGTCCGGTGATGTGCTGCAGGCCGCAGACCGTGCTAAAGAGGCCGACAATGGCGTAGAAATTGGCTACTCCATCCCCAAAGAGGGTACAGGTGCATGGTTTGATATGCTGGCCATTCCGGCAGATGCCGAAAATTCTGATGAAGCATACAAATTTCTCAATTATCTGCTTGAGCCCAAGGTGATCGCAGATATCAGCAACTATGTCTCTTACGCCAACCCAAATCCAGCATCCAGGAAATTTCTGGATAAGGACATAGCCAACAATGTCGGAATATATCCTGACGAAGAGACTCAAAAGCGCATATATGTCTTCAAAGAGATAGACTCCAAGCTGAACCGAGTGATAACCCGCAGCTGGAATCGAATCCTGTCGAACAGATAGCAGTCTGATACTGCGCTGTCTGACGCTTATGGTAGAACGTTTTGTACTACCTTCTCCACTTGTACACATACGATCATGCCGAACTCCTGCCATAGGTGTTCGGCATAATTGTTAAGGTGTACTGGACGTTTTTATTTGTACGCGTACCTGAAGTGTGCGTGGGAGTGCAGTGACTGATGGCCATTCCATCCGGATTTTATAAGAAGACTTTCAGTGCCCGAGAGAAAAAAGAGGCATTGTTGCAGATTGATCGGGTGTCCAAACACTTTGATGAGACGATTGCCGTTGACGACGTCTCTCTGACGATCAATAAAGGGGAAATATTTGGTCTGCTGGGTGGTTCTGGCTCTGGTAAGTCTACCTTGCTGCGAATGTTGGCGGGCTTTGAAAAACCCTCAGAGGGTCGCATTCTGATTGATGGGCAGGATATTACCAATCTGCCGCCCTATGAGCGCCCGATTAATATGATGTTTCAGTCGTACGCTCTGTTTCCGCATATGACTGTTGAGCAGAATGTGGCGTTTGGTTTGAAGCAGGACAAAATGCCTGCCGATGAAATCAAGGTACGTGTTGATGAACTGCTAAAACTGGTTCGCATGCAGCAGTATGCACGACGCAAGCCGCATCAGCTATCCGGTGGCCAGCGCCAGCGGGTAGCTCTGGCCAGAAGTTTGGCCAAGCGACCTAAACTACTTCTTCTTGATGAGCCAATGGGAGCACTGGACAAGCAGTTGCGTACCCAGATGCAGTTGGAAGTTGTCGAGATTTTGGAAAAAGTTGGCGTCACCTGTCTGATGGTAACCCACGATCAGGAAGAGGCCATGACCATGGCTGACCGTATCGGCATCATGGATTCTGGCTGGATTGTGCAGACTGGTTCTCCTGTAGACATTTATGAAAACCCGAACAGTCGTATGACGGCAGAGTTTATCGGTTCTGTGAATATCTTTGAGGGTGAGATCACCGTGGATGAGTCTGACCACGTTATGATCAGCTGCCCAGTGCTGCCAGTCCCCGTTTTCATTGATCACGGTATTGCCACAGCGCTGGAAGATCGTAAGTGCTGGGTTGCGCTGCGTCCTGAGAAAATTGAGATCAGTAAAGAGAAGCCGGAAGCAGAATGTAACTGGGCAGAAGGTGTCGTTTACGACATCGCCTATCTCGGAGCACACTCGGTTTATTACATTCAGCTGGCCAGCGGCTCTATTGTGCAATCCAATATGGCCAATACTATCCGTACAGCAGATCACCCGACTTGGGACGACACCGTCTATATTTCTTGGGAAGCGGATAGCAGTGTGGTACTGAATTCATGAGAAATATAAAGCTGTGTTCGCCTAACTGGTACGAGTTACGTACAAAGCTGGGCAGACGAACAGTCATTGGTATTCCGTACCTTTGGCTGCTGCTGTTTTTCCTGGTTCCTTTTGCGATAGTGCTGAAAATTAGTTTTGCCTACACGGATATTGCCATTCCGCCATACTCGTCCCTGTTTGAGTATGCGGATGAAGCATTGACCATAGTGCTCAACCTTGGGAACTATCTGTGGCTGGCTGAAGATGGGCTCTACATCTCTGCCTATCTGGGCTCTGTCAAAATTGCCCTTATTGGAACCTTGTGGTGTCTGGCTATTGGTTATCCGATGGCCTATGCCATGTCGCGGGCTCCGAAGAAGTGGCAGACGGCGCTGCTGATGGCCGTCCTGCTACCATCGTGGACATCATTCCTGATCCGTATCTATGCATGGATGGGTATTCTGCGTAATAACGGTCTGCTGAATAACTTCCTGATGTGGCTTGGTGTGATTGATCAGCCACTGACCATATTAAATACAGACGTAGCCGTTTATATCGGCATCGTGTACGCCTATCTACCATTTATGGTGTTGCCGCTGTATTCCAATCTGGTCAAGCTGGATAAATCACTGATTGAAGCTGCGCAGGATCTTGGTGCCAAGCCTGCTGAGTGTTTCCACAAAATCACGCTGCCACTCTCCAAAAGTGGAATTATTGCCGGCTCGATGCTGGTGTTCATTCCTGCGGTAGGTGAAGTGGTTATCCCACAGCTTCTGGGTGGCCCGGAGACCCTGATGATAGGCAAAATCCTCTGGCAGGAGTTCTTTAATAACCGTGATTGGCCAGTCGCTTCGGCATTGGCGATTGTCATGTTGTTGGTGCTGCTGGTACCAATTATGATCTTTAACCATTCTCGTCAGAAGGATCTGGAAGGGCGGTCATGATCGAGCGTAAATTTAGTTTTTCCAACATAGTATTGGGTATTGGTCTGATATTTCTTTATCTGCCAATGTTTATCCTGGTGTTTTACTCCTTCAATGCCTCCAAATTGGTCACAGTGTGGGCAGGTTTCTCTACGAAGTGGTATGTG
This sequence comes from uncultured Oceanospirillales bacterium, assembly GCA_947040555.1. Lineage (GTDB taxonomy): Bacteria > Pseudomonadota > Gammaproteobacteria > Pseudomonadales > Endozoicomonadaceae > Sansalvadorimonas. Next base: position 5,130 of record CAMRBW010000098.1, read on the forward strand.
GAGTTGTTCCATGATGACCAGCTGATTGATGCGGTATTGACCAGCTTCGAAATTGGGGTTTCGGCTGCTACGGCTGCCGTTGTTCTTGGGACGATGTCAGCCTATCTGCTGAATCGTTTTGGGCACTTCCGTGGCAGAACATTGTTTAGCGGTATGATCACAGCGCCGCTGGTTATGCCGGATGTGATTCTGGGGTTGGCTCTTCTACTGATGTTTGTCTCCATGGCCAGCACTATTGGATGGCCGGAAGACAGAGGCATGTTGACCATCTGGATTGCCCATGTGACCTTCTGTACGGCTTATGCGACGGTGGTTATTAGCTCCCGACTGAAGGATATGGATGTTTCCATTGAAGAAGCTGCAATGGATTTGGGGGCAACGCCACTCAAAACATTTTTTGTTATAACGCTTCCAACTATTGCACCGGCTCTGGCCTCTGCATGGTTGCTGTCGTTTACCCTGTCACTGGATGATCTGGTTATTGCCAGTTTTGTCTCTGGGCCGGGATCAACAACTTTGCCGATGGTTGTGTTCTCATCGGTCCGGCTGGGCGTCTCTCCGAAGGTGAATGCACTGGCTACGCTGATTATTCTGTGCGTATCCCTTGCTGCTTTCATTGCCTGGTGGTTTGCGCGTCGTGCTGATCGCATGCGGCGGGATGCTTACCAAATGCTGGGACGTGACCAGTAAATCTCCTCCTCATACGGCAGCCATCTCTCCAGATGAGCTGCCTCTTCTTTCAATTTTTGCCTGCTTCTCCCATGTGAAGACCTGTGTAAATAATAGGGACACGCTTTAAATTGCAAAACATCTCGTAGGAGATTGTTCCAGCGTGATGGGCGACTTCTGTCGCAGGAAGACCTCTCCCCCAAAGTGTTACTGTGTCGCCTGTCTTGGCATCAGGCAAGTGGGTCAGATCGATTGTCATCATATCCATAGATGTGCGCCCCAGTATTCGGGTTCTTTGTCCATTGACCAGTACTGGTGTTCCGCTGGGCGCTTGGCGGGGGTAACCATCGGCATAACCAGCGGCGACAACCCCTACACGACAAGCTCTGTCGGTAATGAAAGTCTCCCCATAACCGATCGGCACCCCAGCAGGTAGCTCGCGGATGGCAAAAATCTGCGATGTTAGCTCCATGACGGGCTCTAGTCTTTTGTCCAGAGGATGATCTTCGGTAAAGGGTGAGGAACCGTAGAGCATCAATCCCGGCCTTACCCAGTCGCCGTGGGCGGCGGGCCAGCGCATGATTCCGGCAGAGTTACAAAGACAGGTCTCTTCGTGGTAGCCGGCCGTTAATGATTCAAAGATCCTGATCTGTTCAGGTGTTTTGAGCTGTGCTGGCTCATCAGCGCTGGAGAAGTGGGTCATCAGTACGATTCGATTCACTTTTGCACAAGCTTTCAGCTGTGCATAAGCTGATGCAGTCTCGTCCGGTAAGAATCCGATACGATGCATACCGGTATCAATCTTTAACCAGATATCAAAGGGTTTTCCTTTCCAGCGCTGCAGTGCTTTGATCTGCTCTGGCTGTTGAACGACAGTAGACAGATTATACAACTGCATAAGTGGTAGCTCATCCTCACTGAAAAAGCCTTCCAGCAGAAGAATAGGGCTTTTTATTCCCGCATCTCGCAGAAGAATAGCCTCTTCAATGCAGGCGACAGCGAGATAGTCTATGTGCTGCTCTTCAAGAACTCTGGCAATGGGGATTGCGCCATGACCATATGCGTCTGCCTTGATAACGCCGATAACCTTTTTTCCAGCTGTCAACTCTCGGATGAGCTGTAGATTTTTGCGTAACGAGAAAAGGTTTATCGTTGCCTGTGTTGGGCGACTCATCTTGGAGGTGACTCCGATCCGTGAAGCATGAAACAATACCGCACTTTTACCATGATAATGTTTGGCGGGAAATATGGGTTCATCATTTCCCCGTGGGCTTATCTTCTGTTGTGTATCGTTTTATACCATGAGAAACCGAAAAGAAGTTACCCGGCAATTAGACCGGATTGACCGTAACATATTACGCATCCTGCAAGACCAGGGGCGAATATCCTATGTCGATCTGGCCGATAAAGTCGGTTTGAGTACCACGCCGTGCATGGAGCGGGTGAAGCGCCTTGAGCGTGAAGGCGTTATTCAGGGCTATAGTGCCCGCCTTAACCCGGAATTTCTGGAGGCTGGTCTGCTGGTTTTTGTTGAAATCAGCCTGGAAACCAAATCTGGCGATATTTTTGAGGAGTTTAAAAATGCAGTCATCAATCTGCCAAATGTTTTAGAGTGCCATCTGGTATCTGGCAATTTTGATTACTTGATCAAAGCTCGTATCTCCGAAATGGCGTCGTACAGAAAATTGCTTGGCGACATTCTGTTGCGTATGCCTGGCGTGCGGGAGTCGAAGAGTTACATCGTTATGGAGGAGGTAAAGGAGACGATGAGTCTTCCAATAGAAGACTGATGCAATCGAAGGCTGAGGCAAGAGGCAGCCGCTATCGCGCTGATGTGGCTCAGAGACTGCCTCGATTCAGATATACGACGAACGCTATTTGTCACTGTTTTCAGAGATTGCTACTCAAAAGTCCCGAATAAAATAATTCAGGGCAACCTGATTTTGATCAGAAATATTCACTATGTGAAAGCCGGCCTCAAAATCCGTGGTGTTCTCTGAGGCTTGACACCATATGCACATTGCAGAGAGTTCGATCAAGCGTCTGCCATCGAGCTCGGGAATTTCGACAGTTAGCTCCAGCGTCTCTCCCGCCTCAAGTGGGGCGGTGCATGACAGTATAAACTCCCTTTGGGATATACCGAAAATGCGGCCAAAAGGCAGGCCATTTCGAGTGCTGAAGACATTTGTGGCGACAGCGAGTCGTTTGTGAATACGTCTGCTTTTGTCCTGAAGCGTTTCTATCATAAGTGTAGTTTCTTTCTTGCTGTTGAATTTTTATTGTTCTTCGGAGAATACCGACCCTTACCAGTCAGCACAAATATTGTCTTCAAAGCAGGCATGAGAAAAACAGATTTCATTGGTGTTGACGCTGTATAAAGCTCCGTGCATGGTAAGGGGAGCCGTATAATAAAAATCAGGCGGAGGATCCCGCTTATGTTTACCGAAATGAAAAAAAGTCGGACGACAGAGTTGCATTTTAAGTCCGATCCGGAAACAGGCTTACAGGCAATTATTGCACTTCATAACACCAGCAGAGGTCCCGCACTAGGCGGCTGCCGGTTCTTTACATACACCGATACCGATGAAGCCATCCATGATGCGATTCGACTCGCTAAGGGGATGAGTTATAAGGCCGCTTTGGCAGGTATTGAGCAGGGTGGCGGTAAAGCCGTTATTGTTGCACCAAAAGAGCTTCAGGATCGTGAGGCTCTGTTCTGTGAATTTGGCCGTTTTGTTGACAGTCTTGGTGGTCGTTACATCACCGCTATGGATGTGGGCACAACGGTAAATGATATGGATACCATCGCCAGTACTACCGACCATGCCTCCTGTACATCAAAGAGTGGTGATCCATCGCCGTATACTGCGCTTGGTGTTTTGCATGGCATCAAAGCCAGTCTCAAAGCTTGCCCTGATCTTCCTGATGATCTTGCTAATGCCCATATTGCGGTGCAGGGGCTTGGTCATGTCGGGTTTGCACTTTGTGAGTTGCTTCACCGGGAGGGAGCCCGGTTGACCGTGAGTGATATTGATACCGAAAAAGTCCTGTTGTGTGAGCAGCAGTTTGGTGCTGAAGTTGCCGACCCGGGTGAAATAATTTTGGTCGCATGCGATATACTTAGCCCCTGTGGAATGGGGGGCGTTATTCAGGCTGATACAGTCAATAAACTCCGCTGTAAGGCTATTGCCGGCTCCGCAAACAACCAGTTGGCGACACTGGATGCCGGTCTTGCACTACATCGTCAGGGTATCCTTTATGCCCCGGATTATGTGGTGAATGCTGGTGGTTTGATCTATGCGTCTTTGCTTCGTAAAGGGCAATCTTCGGCGGAGATTAATAAGCGCATCAAAGTCATTGAGCAGACGGTGATCAAACTCTGTCAGCGACATAAATCCAACGGTGAACCGACCAGCCTGATTGCAGACCGAATGGCCGAAGATATTTTGTATGGTTCGAACTATCAGCAGTGTCAGGCCGGCTAAAAGGAGGTTCGCATGCCTACTACATTGGACGATGGAAATCTGTTCAGGGTACATCGTGATAATATTCCCTTTGTGCGTTATCTCGGTGTGGATGGACAGCCGACACAATCTCTGCCTGCCTGGGTTGAGGATAAAAACAGACTGATCGGCTACTACACGGCGATGGTCAAAACACGGGATGCTGATCGTAAGGCTATTGCCATGCAGCGTACCGGTCAAATGGGCACCTACCCTTCAGGCCTCGGTCAAGAGGCTCCTGGTGTCGTCTATGGCTCTCTGATGCGGAAAGAAGATGTTCTGGTTCCCTATTACCGGGATCTTTCCGGGCAGTTGCTGCGTGGTGTCGAGCTCTCAGATATCTATCTCTACTGGGGCGGTGATGAACGGGGCTGTGCCGGAGTTGGCTATGGACAGGATCTGCCCAACTGCGTGCCAATCGCCACTCAGGCTGGTCATGCTGTCGGCATTGCCACGGCCTTCAGGATTCGTGATGAGCAGCGCGTGGTTGTGACCACTTGTGGTGATGGCGCTACCTCCAAGGGGGATTTCCTTGAAGCGTTGAATCTGGCCGGCACCTGGCAGTTGCCGGTGGTCTTTTTGGTTGTGAATAACCAATGGGCGATCTCTGTTCCACGACAGATTCAATGTGGTGCGCCAACCTTGGCCCAGAAAGGTGCTGGAGCCGGTCTTCCCTGTGTACAAGTCGATGGTAATGATGTGGTTGCGCTCCATGAGGTGATTGGTTCTGCTATTGAGCGAGCGCGTAGCGGCAAGGGAGCCATTGTGATTGAAGCGATGACCTACCGTTTGGGAGATCATACGACGGCTGATGATGCGACTCGCTACCGTTCCCATGAGGAAGTGCGTAAAGGTTGGGAAGAGGAGCCGGTCAAACGTCTGCAGACGTATTTATATGAGCGTGGCTGGTGGAGCCCTGAACAGGAATCTGCGCTGCAGGATGAGGTGAAAAAATTTGTTCAACAGGCTGTGGATAACTATTTATCCACAGACCTGCCAGCGGTTTCTGATCTGTTCGATTACCACTATGCCCAGATGCCTATTGGCCTCAGGCAGCAGTTGGAAGAGATGCAGGGAGGGCTGAATGATGACTGACGAAAAGAGCACTTTTGAAGAAAAAATAACATTGGTTGAGGCCGTTAATCTGGCTCTTGATCACGCCATGGCAGACGACAAAGACGTTGTTGTTCTGGGTGAAGATGTCGGTACTAATGGCGGTGTGTTCCGTGCAACCCAGGGCTTAAAAGATAAATACGGCTTGAAACGGGTGATGGATACACCGTTGGCAGAAGCTCTGATTGCCGGTATGACTGTCGGCATGTCGACTCAGGGCATAAAGCCAGTGGCAGAAGTCCAGTTTATGGGTTTCATTTTCGCCTGTATGGAACAGCTGGTGGGGCATGCTGCACGTATGCGTAACCGAACCCGTGGACGACTCAGTTGCCCACTGGTGATTCGTGCACCTTTTGGTGGCGGCATCCATGCACCGGAGCACCACTCGGAAAGTACTGAGGCACTGTTTGCTCATATTCCCGGATTACGGGTGGTGATTCCTTCTTCGCCTGTGCGCGCTTATGGTCTGCTGCGGTCCGCTATTGATGATCCGGATCCGGTGATATTTCTCGAACCGAAACGTATCTACCGGGTGCAAAAGCAGATGTTGCCAGAGCCGGGGTTCCGTCTGCCACTCGATACCTGTTTTACCCTCAGGGAGGGTCGTGATCTGACGCTGGTCACCTGGGGCGCTTGTGTTCGTGAATGTCAGGAGGCTGTACGACACCTGTCTGAAGAAGGCGTGAGTGTAGAGCTGATAGACGTCGCCACGATTAAACCGTTGGATATGGATACGATTCTCGCCTCTGTTCGCAAGACCGGACGCTGCGTCATTGTCCATGAGGCCGCTCGTAGTTTTGGTGTTGGAGCGGAAATTGCGGCAAAGGTATCCACAGAGCTGTTCCATGAGCTGCATGCACCGGTGCAGCGGGTAGCGGGATACGACATAACCATGCCCTATTACCGAATGGAGAAGCACTATCTTCCCGACACAAAGAGGATCATGCAGGTATGTCGGACAACGTGGGCTGAATAAAAAAGTGCAGATTTTTTACTTCGATTAGTTTTTGCAAACACAATATTTATTACTAATCTGAATAACAAAGACTTCGGTCATCATCTTCGGCCATCATCTTCGGCCATC
>CAMRBW010000099.1 GCA_947040555.1 uncultured Oceanospirillales bacterium
CTGCCCTGGAATATCCAGCCTGCATAGTCAATGTGGGGAGGAATTACCGCTTACTCATCAACCAGTAGTACGCGCCAGCCCCTGAAAAATCATGGGACAAGTCAGCATCCTGTACAAACCCGGCTTTTTCAAGAAGGTGTCTCACCGTTTGTGCAGGCCAATATCTGATTGGGAATGTATCGGAGTATGATGACTCGTCCCCGTTTGGCTGTGTCACTTTCAAGTCTTCTGTGTAGATGAAAATATCGTCTGTCTGTTCAGTAACCGAAACAGTGCGCTCAATCCGATGATCTTTTCTGGAGTAGCTTTGAAACAGGCTTTTATTGGGAATATCTATAAGCAGCATTCCGCCTGGTTTCAGGGAGGCATAGGCTGCTTTGACAGCCTTTTCCAGAGAGTCTTCATCCCGTAAATAGAGCAACACTGTGAACACACAGAGAGCCATATCAAATTCGATTTTGCCCTGGTAGTCCTGCATCGTTGAACAGATGTCGTTCAGTAGCATTCCTTGCTGCTTTTTTTGCCTTAATTGGTTGAGCATCTCTTCGCAGGGCTCGATGGCGGTGACATTGAATCCCATATCCGCAAGAGGAATAGACAGACGACCGGTTCCCGCTCCAAAATCCACAACTCTGGCGGGGGGCTTAAACCTGTCTGTGATGACTTTTACGGTCGCTTCGGTCAGCTGTCTGTAGAATTCACCAAAAGATTGTTCGTAGGCCAGATCATAAACCTCAGCCCAGGATGAATGGGGTTGACTTCTTACAGGCATAGCTCACCTCTCCTTGGAAAATAACCGATGACGCGATTGTCTAATATTTGGTTGCCTATGATTCCTTGTGTGCCCGCCATCATCAGTGTGGCCTCCAGCGGATCAGGAAGAGTGCCGCAGCGAAGGGTGAAGGGAGTCTCACCAAGAACAATATCCACCTGATAAGTGTCGGTCTGGAATGGTCCGATACCGGGGTAAAAATCTGTAACCCTGCCGGCAGCAGGAAATACGGAGAGAGAATCGTGTTGAAAGTAGGAAAACTGGGCACCGGTGTCGAAGAACATATTGTAATTTTCACCAACAATTTGCGCTGTCACAACAGGTATGCCCATGAACGCAGATATGTGCAATAGCTGTCCGTTGATGTGCAATTCGTCCACGGAAAGGGAGAGTGATTCCCGTACGCAATCGAGAACATGGTCAAAATTCCCCAGAATATCGGCACCAAGAAGACCCGAGCATTGCACACCGATAAAATCGGAAAGTGTCGCCGCTGAAAGCCCCATATAGCTGCTTTTGAGCGAGAATTCCTCGCTGTCGATGGCAAGGTTATTAGTGTCGCCAAAACTGGCTGGCGAGCCGGTATCAAATAACCACAGTCGCTTTTCCAGTTCTACAAACAGGTGACCATCTTTGAAAATCAAAGGTAGCGTAGGCATTATCCATTCACTTTTGGTAGTGGTTTTTGTTAATTTTTTATTGAAGTGCTTTAAAAAATTTAAGTTAGGACTGGGTTTTATTCAAATTCTCCATTTGATCGACCAATTCCATATTTGGTGAGGATCACCCTCTCCCGAGGAAAGAGAAGCGTCGCTCAATAGGTCGTACATCCGCACCATCGGCAACTCACTCAGGCGATAAAAATAAGCCTGCAAGTGCGCAGTCTTTGTCATGAGGTCTATTGCAAGTCCGAAGTGGTCGAACAACCATTTACTGGAACATAGCCGGTAAAGTCGCTGTATCGACAGTCTGAAGTCCCGTAGTCTTTGGCTTATCCTTGCCGTCTAATTTCGAGAGCCCTTGAGGCAGGAGAGGTAATGAGCTGGTAGATAGTTGTCTATTCCGTCAGGATTTTCTGGACCATACGAGGGAAGGAATACACAAGATCGATAATTATTGACTGCCAGATGGTAGAGGGGGATTTGGTTAGTTTCTTAAATTTGCGCGTTTAATCCGCATTTTTGTTTCTTTTTTGCCATGGTAACTTTGATCGATATATTAACTAATATCCCTTTAAATCAATAAATTAGGTCGGTTTACACCTTTTATGCAGTTGTCTCTTTCAAGTGTTTGGCCAGATTTTTCGTCTTTGGCTCATGGTTTTGGTAGCTCTTCAAGCATAAGCGCCATCTTTTGGATTTTTGAGATTGCCATCTTTGCATGGTTTATCGCGCTATTGGTACTTGGATATCGAAAAAGCTCAGGGAATGTAAAATTTTTTGCGGATGCCCTTAAAGGTATAAAAAGAGAGGAATTGGTCACAAACCGCCGCAGCCTCAAAGAGAGGATGAAAAAAAACGCGATTTGTAAGGGTATCTGGTTGGAGTTTGACGAGACACTTGTCGTCTCATCTAACGGACAGCAGTTGTGTAATACGTACGACGCATCACACTTTTTCAATACCCATAGTCTGGCCTCCAAAATTGCCGAGAGTCGTCTACTGGCCGCTGTTCCAGGATTTCTGACCGCTATCGGTGTTATCGGTACCTTTCTGGGATTGCAGCTCGGCTTAGGGGCTTTGAATCTCAATACCGGCGATACGGAGCAACTGAAAGGTGCTATTTCCTCTTTGATATCATCAGCGTCAATAGCTTTCATGACATCAGTATGGGGCGTTCTTTTAAGTCTGATTTTTAATGCGGTAGAAAAATGGCTGGAGAGCCGTATCCGCGGTAAAGTCGCCGCCCTGCAACAGTGCATTGATAAATTATTCCCGAGGCTGATTGCTGAACAAACATTGCTTGATATTCGTAATGATGGTCATCAGGCAAAAGAGGCCCTGATGGGGCTGGCTGAGCAGATTGGTGAGCGCATGCAGGTGGCAGTGCAAGGTATGGCCGATACCGTAACAAGCGGCATGCAGACGAGTTTTGAGCGCATCATGTCGCCTGCGATAAAGCAAATGGTAGAGGCATCAACAGACCTTGCCAAGAAACAAACCAGCTCTTCAGAAGATGTGTTGAAAAACTTGATTGGCGAATTTATGACCGGTATGGGACAAACTGGAGCCCAGCAGCAGTCCATGATGGAGCAGGCGAGTCAGGAGATGAATCGCTCAATGGCTGAGTGGGGTTCTGGTATGAACCAGTTTCTGGGGCAATTGAACCTGACCCTGAGCCGTTTTGAGGATATGTCTCAGCGACAGAATGAAACGCTTGCCGATCAGTTGAATCAGTCGTTGGCATCTCAAAAAAATGGCGCTGAGTATATGACTGAGAAAATGAAGTCCATGGCTGGTAATCTAATGGACGATGTTAAAAACCATCAGCAACAGATTGCTGATGCAGAGCAAGCTCGTTTGGATCATCTCGCCGATCAGCTTGAGAGCTCTGTAAAGCGGCAAGTTGAAGAGTTACAAAAAGTTTCTAATAGTAGCCAGACTGCCGCTGAAGATTTTCAGGAGTCGATGCGAAATGGTATGGCAACTCTTATCGAGGATTATCAGGCTCGACAGAAGAGTATCGCAGAGAGCGATATTCAACGACAGCGGGCAATGGGTGATCAGATTACAGAGCTTACCAGCACGGTCAATAACAGTTTTGGCCGACTAATGGAGCAATTCTCAAACCTTCAGCAATCTGGGGTTCAAGCTGATATTGAACGTCAGACTGCACTTGATGCCAAAGTCACAAAGCTGACCGAAATGGTGAATGGCAGCTTTGGACAGCTCATGCAGCAGTTTGGGGAGCAGCAGAAAACTACTGTCGCTGCCGATGTTGAACGCCAGGCGAAAATGAGAGCAGGGCTGGAAGACTTTATCGAGCTACAAAAAACACAGTTCAGCCACACATTAAACCAAGCCTCTTCGATTAATGACCGATTTGCGCAAACTATCCAGTCACGGATGGATGTACTCGTAGCGCAAGATCAGCAGCGCGACCAGCAGATCAGATCTCAGATGGAAGAGATGCGGACCAGTGTCGCACTTGTTGTTGAGAATATGCGTAATGCCATGGATGGGCATCTGCAATCTGTAAAAGTGGTTGTACAGCAAGCCAGCGTCTTGAATGAGGCGGTTCAGCGAAGTCAGGCAGGGTTCAATCATGCGGCCGAGAATATCGTTGTGGCTAGTCAGCAAATGGAACAAGCCTCTGTTAATCTGCATAAAGGACAGCAGGAAGTTGCCCGTGCGACAGAGAGTATCTCTGGTACGCTTGACCTCGCGATATCTGCGGTTGCCGAAGTCAGTCAGGAGAATACTCTGGTTGCTAAAGGTTTGCAGACAACGCTGAGTAGTCTTGAAAAACTGCAGAGTTCACTGAGCGATCTTGGTGGAGAGATTCGTATCGGTTCCGAGAATGCCGATAGTGCATCCCGTGAATTGTCTTCGAATCATGCCCGTTATCGTCAGGAAATGCAGGAGGCTATCGGTTCTCTGCATGAACAGCTTGGACATTTGCTGAATGGTTACGCGAAAAATGTTCAGGATCAAACATCACATCGTATGGAGGAGTGGAACCGTCATACTCAGGAATATGTGACCGGTATGCAGGGTGTGGTGAGTGTTATGCAGGAGCTGGTTGACGATATGGATAGCAGGAGAGCTGCCTGATGGCCTTTCGTAGTTCTGCGAGGACCAGCCGGGCTGTTGATGAAGATAACCCTTATTGGATCTCTTTTTCTGACATTATGTCAGGGCTTTTGGTTATTTTTATTTTGGCCTCTTTGCAGCTGATTCTTGAACTCAGTGAAAAAAACGAGATGATAGACGACGCCATAAAAGAGTTGGCGGAAAGGAATCAGGCTCGTGCGGAGATGCTGGAGGAGATCAGTGCCGAACTTTCCAGTCAGGGTATTGATGTAGAGATAGCAGAGAACAAGTCGGTGTTGCGTATACCGGATGATCAGCTCTATTTTAAAACGCTTCGCTACGATATACCTAAGGATCGCAGTCATGCGGTTCTCTCGGTTGGCCGGGCACTTTATAACGCTATCACCAAGGATGATCGCGGACGTCTTATTGAGACAGTTTTTATCGAAGGTCATACGGATAGCAGACCTGCGCGTACTCTGGAAATGGGCAACTGGGGGCTTTCATCCTATCGAGCGATTACGGTCTGGAATTACTGGCGTGGCAATAACGAGTACGGGGCGGCTATGGGCGGCCTTAAAAATAGGGATAATAACCCCATGTTCTCGATCAGTGGTTACTCAGCAACCCGCCCCAAGATCAAGAATGATAATACTGCAGAAAAGCAGCGTCAGAACCGTCGTATAGATATCCGCATTACCATGCGCCAGCCTAACTTGATCGATTTGAAGAATATCAAGAAGATTTTGGGTGAAAACGATGCTTGACCTGAAGCTTCCACAAATAAAATTTTCCGTGCCTGAGTGGCGTCCCCGTGACCTCCAGTTTTTTCAGGAACATGCCAGCTGTCTTCGGTCTGTTGAAAAACAGGCGACTGGGGTCTCAAATGCTATGAAAATACGGGCATTTGAGATACGCGATGCCGTGGTCTCGGGGCACTCTCTGGTACAACAGATTCAGAGCGGGAAAGATATTCGTGCTTTGCTGATGTTATGGCTGCATTACAACGAAGATAGTCATTTTTTTGTGGGCAAAATGGCACCATCTTTATCGCTGTTTGATCGTTTTGAGACGGTGCGTCCCCAGCTATCAAAATTGGCACTGCATGATCTGGCACAGGTATATTTCGATTATTTTGATCGTTTTCCGACGCTGGATTTACTTTGTGAGTATTTGCAGCGGCAGTTTGAACAGCAAAGGTTTTCCTGCACACAAAATCAGTTAGGACGTTTAGCATGCAACAGAGAGTATGTATTTCGGTCTGATGCGCCTTCATGGGTTGTAGATTATGCCATAAGCCATGGTCTAACTTTGTGTGATGCCTTGTCCGGTTTGGGTATCCCGGAAACCGAGGGTATATTTGGGGAGCGCTGTACGGCACTTTACTATATATCAGCTCTTGAACAGTTGGCGTTTGGTCAGGATAGCGATATTTTTGCTGAGATTCTGCAAAATAAGGTTGTTAATACACCGTATCGAGAAGGTCTTTTGATTGGTCATGCTGTCCTTAATATTTTAATCGGTAAAGTTTCCCGGTCTGGTAAGGCTATGCCGGAGAACTGGATGAAAATTATCCTGACTATTGCTGATGATCCACGCGTTCCAAGCAATTCTCGCAGTTTTCAGACATGGTGGCGGCGACTGGATCAGTCCTATATTGATCAGGTTCGAGGGTGGCTATCGAGATTCGACCTTGATCTTTTCCTGCGTGCTTTTGAGGCCTTTGCTAATCAGAGTGGTGAAGAAGACTTGCGTAGAATGTTCCCTGCGAGAAAGCGATTTCTTGAGGGGCTGTTTGATCATGGGTTGATTAGCAATACTCGTCTGTTTATTGGTAGTCATGCCATTCAGTTTTTGAAGCAAAACTATGACGAAAAAGAGCTTCCAATCTGGGCAGAGCTCAAGGATAGAGACAAATCCATAATTTATATGAATGTGGCTGGATATCACGTGATAGAAGGCAGTCATAGTGCCAAATTCTGGATTTTTGACCGACTGCCATCAGTAGCGCGCATACTCAATTACAACACGACAAAGTTCGGGCAAAGTGAACTCGGTGCGGATATAGAGAGAGCCTATCATTCTGAGTTTAGCGAAAGGCGAAGGGCATCAGATGTTCCTATTAGCATTATTCATAACCCGAATCTGACCTGGCAGCATAAAGTTATTCAAGCATTTCAGCAGTTAGGTGTTGAGCTTGATGCTGAGCGTCTTCTAACACCCCAAGACTATCGGGCATACAAGCAAAAGTACGGATTGGCGTATTACTAATGAGTATCAGAATGTTTATTCAGGGTCTTTTGAAGAAAGAGACTCAGACTTCGAGATTTAAATGTATTCCAGACAGTCAAGGTTTGAACTTTGTCCTTCCTGAACCGGTGTTCAGAAGATGTACAGAAGGCGATGGTGACCTTGATGCTGCACTGCAATACCAATTTATAACCTTGCAAATGCTGGCTGAAGAAGGACAAGCAGAGGCAATTCCTAATGGGTTCTTTTTGCCATCGGATAATGCAACCAGGTTGGTAGAGAGTGATCGTTTGCTGCTGGAGTTACCAAAACCATGGTCAGGTAAATTTCAGGTCGGATTTTCAGGAAAAACCACACAGCCATCTTTTGCCTGTGAATTGACTCTAATAGAGACAAATGGTGAGAGGGTTTTGCCGAGCCAATACAGTTTTCATGGCCCGCTTCTGAAACTGACAGAAGCCGAACAGTATCTGCCATCCCCTGAACAGTGGCACCTCTTTAAAGCTGTGCAGCAGCATCAGGCACTGCGAGCAGAAGAGCGGGGAGAATATCAGAATTTGCTGGCAGTGTATCAAATGCAGCAGGCTCGGGCTGGAGGGTGTGTGGTTGACCTAGGGCACTTCAGGGATCTTGAAGCTATTTCTCCTGACGGCATTGGGGTTGATATTCAAATTGCCCACGATGGCTCAGCACTGGTGTCGCCAACTGTAGGCCAGGGGATTGATTCGCGCGAGCTGGAAGCGCGACTCGGGCAGTTGGATAAGCACGGTAAGGTTAAGTCACTGCGTATCGGTAAACGCATAGTTCTTCTCGATGAATCCAAGATAGAAGCTGTTCAGGAAATACTAAAATCAAGAGTCATTCCCAAGGAACAAGTGAAACGGTTTCTGGAGACACCCTCCGCATTTCTTGATGCTGCGCTGGTGGATCTGGATCAAGGTTTTTCTCTTCGTGTTCGTGGAGCGACAGAGTTTCGCCATGCCTACTTTGGTGAAGTGGAATCCTCTGGTGTGGACTGGTTTGTTCAGCAGTTGGCCGATTCCCAGCGGTCGGTTCCCCTGTCGGAACTGTGTAGTACGTTGGAAACGCCTGAACAGGTAGACGAACTTGAGCAGCGTATTCAGGATGCACAGAAGGTTGGTGCAAATGCTGTCGCTGTAGAGGGTTCAAACTACGACATCAGTGACCCGGAACGGACACAAAATGTTCTGAAATGCACCCGTGAAAAGATTGAGAATGAAAAATGGAGCCATGATCAGAGTGATGAACCAGCCGAAGATAAAAGTGTTCAACTGATTATTGATGTGGCAGAAAACGACGAAGAGCTAGAGTTTGGAGATGACTTCATACCGAAGCTAATACGGAATGTCTGTTATAAGGGGGCCATAGACTACAGCCATCTTAAACGACAGCCCTATGAGCATCAGGAAGAGGGTATCCGCTGGATATTGGGATTGGCAGAGTCCAGCCTGCAAAGCTCAGAACAGGATGCGAGCCTCCATGGTGGTCTGTTGGCTGATGATATGGGGCTTGGTAAAACCTATATGGCCTTGGTTGGGGTATCTGAATATTATCGCTTATGCCGTGAACGACAGATTACCGAACGCCCTGTTCTTGTCGTTGCACCGCTGAGTTTGCTGGAGAATTGGCGAGATGAAATTGAGGAAACTTTTCATCATAGTCCCTTTCGGGATGTTGTTATTCTCCAATCCAGTGCCGATCTCAAAAAATATCGTATACAAGGTGCAGGATCAGAACTGAAGCAAAACATCGAAGCCAGGCTGGATGTTGAAGAGAAGCAGGAAGAGGAAGAGCTGGCTGCTATTCGATACTCTTTGAAGGTTGGTCCAAAATTCGGAAATGATCGACTAGATTTGCCTCGTCGTATAGTCCTGACAACGTATCAGACATTGCGTGATTACCAGTTCTCCCTGTGTCGAGTGGATTGGTCATTTGTGATTTTCGATGAAGCTCAGGCGATCAAGTCACCGAATACGTTAGCAACACGCGCTGCAAAAGGATTAAACGCACGGTTTCGTCTTTTGGCGACGGGTACTCCGGTCGAGAACCATCTTGGTGATTTCTGGTGTTTGATTGATACCGTTAAGCCCGGTGCGTTGGGGGCTTATCAGGAGTTTCGACAAACTTATATGGTGCCCATCAGCAAGGCCGAGCCTGAGAGTGCTCAAGAGGTGAAAGAGCGGCTGGGCATGCAACTCCGTCACCATATTGGGGCATTGATGTTACGGCGTCTGAAGGAAGATAACCTAAAAGGGTTGCCCGTGAAAAAACACTGGGTGGGGCTTCAGACACTGGCAAATGATGTTTATGAATTTAGTCCGACAATAGCCGGGACAATGCAAAAGGCCCAGTTGCATAGTTATGATCAGGTTGTGGCTGATGTGCAGGATGCCAGGGCGATGGGGAATGTGAAGGGTATCGTGCTACCGGCCATGTTGAAACTGCGTGAAATCAGTATTCATCAGGAACTATTGAGCAGTGCTTTGCCGGAGCTGCCTCACTCAGAGATCGGTGTACGTGAGTTTTTGCAGCGTTCGGAAAAAATGAGTGCGGTGTTATCGATTCTCGATGATATACGTCAGCGTCAGCAGAAGGTCATTATTTTTGCCATGAACAAGCGGTTGCAGTGTTTACTGAAACTGGCGCTGATAAGAATTTATAACATCCATATTGAGATTATAAACGGAGATACCAAGGCTGTTGCTACGGGAAAATTTGGTGCCAGTGAAACACGTAGGGGGTTGATCAAGCGTTTTGAGGCCGAGCCCGGCTTTGGGGTGATTATTATGTCGCCTATCGCTGCGGGGGCTGGTTTAACGGTTGTTGGTGCAAACAATGTCATCCATTTGGAACGGCATTGGAATCCTGCCAAAGAGGCGCAGGCGACAGATCGTGTTTATCGAATCGGGCAGACACGCCCCGTGAATGTCTACTTACCCATGGCACTGCATCCCCAGACGAGCTCTTTTGACACAAACCTTCATAACCTGCTTTCCAATAAAACAACATTGAAAGATGCTGTCGTGACACCGGAGCAGGTGAGTCCTGAGATGTTGGCTGAGTGTCTTGTCTGAACCCCTTGTCTGAATCCTGAATGTCTGCGTGGAAGCTGCACCAGTTTCCACGCAAATACACAGTATTATTCTTCTTTGCAAACGCTGTAGCAGTAGGGCGCTATCTTGTTGATGACGATCCGGTCTCCAGGCTGGAACTGATTGCGGGCAAAGAAATCCTTAACCCAGGTTCTTTTGCGGAAGATTTTTTTATCGCCGGCAATATCCGTTTCAACAGTGACACCTGCACCATAGTCGACAGTAACAGTGCATGACGCTAACTCTGACTTATTTTTACCGCCAATTGTATCGGGAGGGAAAAAGTCTAGAATGCTTTTTAGATAAATGTGATTGTTCTTGATATTGCCAGCTGAAACCCCAATTGTTCGAGAAGAGATGTCTGTTTTTTCTGCCGAAGGCACAGCTGCTGGTGGAATAACAAGAGCTTCGATTATTGTCTCAGCGATATGAGTGTTATCTGTTTCTATGGTGGTTTGTGGTGTGTTGAGCTGTTTTTCTATTGATAGCTGTGCGGCTGCATCAAGTGTGACCCATGTGACAGCACCATTTTTATGTTGATAGGGCACAGCAGGCGACAGCTTTTTGATATGGGTTATTTCCCAGGCATGATTCCACTTATCGACAGTGCCGGAGGTGATCATTTCTTCAGGAATGCAATGTCTGTGCATATTCTCAATCATTTGAGCCTGAGAGTATGGCCCTGATGACTGCTTAAGTTTTGCTATACCGACAACCAACCCTGTACCTTTCTCAATCAGCCCTACATGGCCCCGTTTGCTACAGTGGGTAGACCGCATTTCCCAGTCTTTTTCCCCATTAAGGATTTTGGTTATCCATGGACGATCAATGATGAGGGCGCTGTTAATTTTCATTTTTATTTACATACTCAGTGATGGACGTCATTTCACGATAGTTAGAGTAAGGATTTTTCTGAAGTCAAGCAACGAGTTCATTGGGCTTCTGTGGTCCTCCGTTACCAATTTCTCCAAGGAAAACGACAATGGGAGGCAAAAATGGGACACCTGCATATTTTCCCTTCCTGCAGATTGATGATTTGACGGGAAGTACGTGACCAGCCCCGCAGTGCATTGATCGATGCAAGTTCTATTCTGACTCTCCCTTTGCAAAAACGAGGATACAGCAATGGGTCTGGAGAAAAGAGTAGAGGTATTGGATGCACACTTCGAGTCTCTTGATGGTGCTGTGCATGACCTGCTTGAGGTCACGAAAAATACCCATAATCTTGTCAAAAATTTCCAACTCGAAAATCGCCAGCGGTTTGACCAGATAGACAAACGCTTTGAGCAAATTGACAAGAGGTTTGAGCAAAAAGGTAAAGATATGGCTGAGTTTAAAGCTGAGGTTCGCAGCGAATTTGCCGATCTCAAGGGTCCCATTGCTCAAGCTCTCCCAAGCAAGTAGCTTTGGACAACACGACCAACGGGGTTTTTCGTTAGCTGATTATAATGAGGGGGTATTGCTGCGG
>CAMRBW010000100.1 GCA_947040555.1 uncultured Oceanospirillales bacterium
TCCACAAAAAAAAGATGTTTGAGGACATCCACAAGATGTTTAAGGACATCCACAAAAATGTCTGATCTCGTCTGCCAAATATATGGATGTCCCCGATTGAGATAAAGATTCGGACATCCATAAAATTTGACACCCCCTCCAACTGATCTATTTTCCTCCCACGTCCAATTATTCGCTGGGAGAAAGCATGACCCAAGCCCGCAGTGCTCTGATCGATCCAGGTAGCACCCCCTACTATCACTGCGTAGCTCGCTGTGTACGACGTGCTTTTCTCTGCGGTGAAGATCATTTCACCGGAAAAAGCTACGAGCACCGCAAGCCCTGGGTGGTCGATCGCCTGAAAGATCTAGCCGCCATATTTGCCATCGAAGTGTGTGCCTATGCGGTCATGTCCAACCACTATCATGTGGTGTTGCACATTGATACTGAGCGCGGAAAAAGCTGGAGTCATCGTGAAGTCTTACAACGCTGGACACAGCTTTTTGACGGCCCACTTCTGGTTCAACGCTTCCTGGCAGGAGACCCTCTGGGAAAGGCTGAAATGGCAAGAGTGATCGAATTTGCTGATCAATACCGCCAGCGTCTGATGAGTATCAGCTGGTTTATGCGCTGTCTTAATGAGCACCTTGCCCGCAGAGCCAACGGAGAAGACGAGTGCAGAGGACGATTCTGGGAGGGTCGCTTTAAAAGTCAGGCGTTATTGGATGATGCTGCACTATTGTCGTGTATGGCCTATGTCGATCTCAACCCTGTCCGGGCCGGTATAGCAACTATGCCAGAAACCTCGGATTTCACCGCTATCCAGGAACGCATCGGGCAGTGGCGAGAGGGTCGGCCTAATAACTGGTTAAAGCCTTTGCAGACCCAGACACAAAAGGGAAAATCGGGCGTTATACCCTTTGCGCGGGAGGACTATTTCGAACTGGTCGATTGGACGGGCAGGGCTATTAGAGATGATAAGCGTGGCGCTATAGCCAACCAGTTACCACCTATTTTTCAACGGTTGGGTATGAGTTCGAATGAATGGTTAAAGATCATGCAGCCTCATGGTAATCGCTTTGCATTGTGCATTGGCCGGTTAAAAAACATTCAGGCATTTGCAGCGAAAACGGGACGATGCTGGTTGCAGGGTGTGGTGGCGAGTCGCTGTTTGTTTGTGGAGTGATGGTCTGGTCGCGCTTTTTGAGAATCCCCTTTTGTAGAGACTTTCCAGGATATTAAAGATTCGAATGTGACATTATCGGTTTATAAGATGGTTGAGGACATCCATAAAATTTGCTGATCCCGTTTGCCCCGATTTTTTTCATGGATGTCCTCAATTTTCTCAATTTTCTCCGCTGAAGTATATGGATGTCCTCAATAAAGATGGTTGCTCATAAAGATGGTTGAGGACATCCATAAAATTTGCTGATCCCGTTTGGCCCGATTTTTTTCATGGATGTCCTCAATTTTCTGCTGGCAAATCTATGGATGTCCTGGATTTCCTTTCCATCCTCAATTTTCGTTTGCCCCGATTTTTTTCATGGATGTCCTTAATTTTCTGCTGGCAAAAAAGATGGTTGAGGACATCCATAAAATTTGCTGATCCCGTTTGCCCCGATTTTTTTCATGGATGTCCTCAATGTTCTGCTGGCAAATCTATGGATGTCCTGGATTTCCTTATGTCAATGTTCTGCTGGCAAATCTATGGATGTCCTGGATTTCCTTATGTCAATGTTCTGCTGGCAAATCTATGGATGTCCTGGATTTCCTTTCCATCCCGTCTGCCCCGATTTTTCATGGATGTCCTCAATTTTGCAATTTTTAATCTATGGATGTCCTCGATTTTTCTCGATTTTTAATGGATGTCCTCGATTTTTATTTAGCTCGGCGCACTGGATGTCCTCGATTTTTTTCTCGATTTTTTCTCGATTTCCCCCCCTGAATGTCCCCGCTTTTACCCGCTTTTAACAAAGAGTATTGATCGATGGGTGTGATATCATCCAAAATAAAGCAGATACCCTGATTTCTGAAGCAATTTCTGGAACGATTCCAGAGTCTGTTTCAGACATCATGGGCGACAATAATTTTGGAATTTCTGTTGTGCTCTTTTCGGTCTCCCGAGTTTATTTCTTATGGCTGCCATGATCTTTCGTCTCGATTACCTGTTCCTCCTGTTGCTTCTGATCTGGCTGCAGTTCAGTCTTTGGTCCGGTGAGGGAAGCTTTGCCCAATACGAGAAGGTTTCAGGCCAGATTGCTGAGCAACGGCAGGCGAACCGGGTGCTGAAAAACCGGAATGTGGCTTTGGCTGCCGAGGTTGTTGCTCTTCAGCAGAATGAGGGTAGTGATGCATCTCGTGAGGTTGAGGGTATGGCGCGCCTTGAGTTGGGAATGATCCGTAAGGGCGAAACGTTTTTCTATATGCCGGACTAAATTATGTCCATCGCAGGAAGTATGTCCTTTCCAGATAGTAAGCCCGCTGAGTGGTCTCTTGATTGGCCAAAAGCGTTTGGTGGTTCCATCGGGTCCGCCATTTTTAAACAGGGTCCGGAGGATTTCCGGGTGTTTGAACAGCTGCCCTTCGCTCCCATCGGTCAAGGGGAGCATCTTTTCCTGCAGATCGAGAAGATCGGGCAGAATACGGCCTGGCTGGCCCGTCAGTTGGCCAGGATGGCAGAGGTTCCGGCAATGGATGTCAGCTATGCCGGTCTGAAGGATCGTCAGGGTGTGACCGTGCAGTGGTTTTGTTTGCGTATTCCCGGTCTGCCTCCGGAAGGGGAGCAGGAGCAGTGGCTGCAACGTCTTGCCGAACTCGACGGTGTCCGCCTGCTGCAGGCTGTTCGCCATGATCGCAAATTGCGTATCGGCTCGCTGTCGGGCAATGATTTCGTCATTCGTTTGCGCGATTATCAAGGCGATAAAGCGGCGCTGGAGACGCTGCTGGAGCGGGTTAGACTGCAGGGTGTCCCCAACTATTTTGGCGATCAGCGTTTTGGTCGTGATGGCCATAACCTGATTCTTGCCCAAAAACTGTTCTCCGGTGAGATTAAGCTTGCCCGTGAACGACGGGGGTTTGCTCTTTCCGCAGCCCGTTCGTTGCTGTTTAATCAGGGGTTGGCCGAGCGTGTTCAGGCCGGTAACTGGTGTCAGCTGACCGATGGTGATGTGCTCACTTTTCCCAATGCCGCCTCTTTGATCTATCCGAATCGTCGGGATGATACTGTTCCCGAACGTTTCGCCCGTGGCGATTTGATTAATACCGGCTCGCTCTGGGGTAAGGGTGATCTCGCTTCCGAAGGTTGTGTGGCCGAACTGGAACAGGCTGTTGCCGATCGCTACGCAGTCTTTGCCAGAGGTCTGGAGGCTAGGGATCTCAAGCAGGAGCGTCGGACGCTGGTCTCCCAGGTGCGCAATTTTACGTGGGAGTGGCAGGGGGATGATCTGGTGCTTGGCTTCTCGTTGCAAAAAGGCTGCTATGCGACGGCGGTACTGTACGAGTTGATGGATATTCGCAATCCGGTGGAAGGGGAGTAACCCTTCGCTTTTTTAAGCAGCCGTGGGCGGGAGATACCGCCCACCTCGAACGATGGAAATCGGGGCTGTATTTTCATGGTAAATAGAGCTCTCAGCTGAGTATTTTATGGCACTCAAATCAAAATTTTTGCTGTTCAGTAAAGGGCTTGCCATGGGGGCAGCCGATGTTGTGCCGGGTGTGTCCGGTGGTACGATTGCCTTCATTACCGGGATCTATGATGAGTTGCTGGGTAGCCTCAGGCGGTGCGGCCCTTCTGCGCTCGCCGTGCTTGTTAAAGAGGGACCGGTTCCGTTCTGGAAGCATATTAATGGTCAGTTTCTGCTGACCTTGTTTGCCGGTGTGCTGACCAGTATTTTCTCGCTGGCGCAGCTGATTACCTGGCTGCTGGCCACTTATCCGATACAGGTCTGGTCATTCTTTTTTGGTCTGGTGCTGGTTTCGGCCTGGCATATGGGCAAGCAGACCGGCAGGCAGTGGTCGCCAGTGGCATGTCTCGCACTGTTGGTGGGTGCCAGTCTGGCCTGGGCGATATCAGCGGGTGTGCCGGTGGCGGCGCATGATATCGGCCTGCCGGTCTTCTTTTTTGTCGGTGCGCTGGCTATCTGTGCGATGATTCTGCCCGGTATTTCCGGTAGTTTTATCCTGCTGCTGCTGGGTTTTTATGGGCCGGTGATTAGCGCAGTCAAGGGCTTTGATATTCCGGTGCTGGCGGTATTTGCTATGGGCTGTGTGGCCGGTTTGCTCTCTTTCTCCCATCTGCTGTCCTGGTTGCTGCAGAAGGCTCGATTGCCCACGATGGCCTTTCTGATCGGTTTGATGCTGGGCTCCCTGAATAAGCTCTGGCCCTGGAAAGAGATCCTCACGACCCGCATTAATAGCGCCGGTGAGGTTGAGCCCTTGCTGCAGAGCAATATTCTGCCCGGTACTTATGAACAACTCTCCGGGATGCCCGCCCACGTCGGTCCAGCCATCGCCTGTATGGTGCTTGCCATTGTGCTGGTGTTGTCTCTGGATTTTGTAGCCACTCGAAAAGATTGATCGGTGATCCTCTAATAGCGGAAGTGCGTTTGTACTTCCGCATTAAAAAACTGTGCCGATATAATAGAAATAATGGAAGCTAGGTATGGTCGACTCATATTTTTATACTTTTTTGATATATATAATTCATTTTTTATATGCCCAAAAATTTTGTCGTAGATCTATCGAGAGTGTATTGCTGATAGACAGGAAGTGAATAATGACTATTGGTGGATGCACTTTTCATTTGAGTATTTGCTCAAAAATACGCTCAAAAATACGCTCAAAAATATCGTCTTGCTTACCCAGCCTTTGCTTGCTCAGCGTAGTGATACTTACTGGTTGCGCAATTCCCCCCTCCTTAATACCTGTGGCTAATCGCACTCAATCTGTTGCGTCAGCCAAGGGTGTACACGTGGTGAAATCTGGCGAAACTCTTTATGCCATTGCGCGTAAATATCGAAAAAATTTCAAGAAGTTAGCTTCGAATAACAAAATTAGTTCGCCCTATGTTATTTATCCTGGCCAGAGGCTGCGCCTTGAGGGTGGTGTGGTCGTATCAAAAAAAGTTACAAAATCACTAAAGAATAAAACCGTCGTTAGTACTTCACATCCGGTCAAGACAGGAGTAAAGTCCGCGCCGAACAGGAAACGAACAAAGGTAAACAAAGGTAATCAAAAGCAGATTGCTGGAAATGTCAGTTGGCAGTGGCCGACCGATGGAAAGTTGATTGCCCAGTTTTCCCCAGGGGGTCGTTCATACAAGGGTATTGCTATTGGTGGTCAGATCGGTGAACCTGTAGTAGCAACGGCTGGTGGTGAAGTTGTGTATTCCGGCGCTGGGCTAACTGGGTATGGAAACCTGGTAATTATTAAACATAACAGTCGCTATCTGAGTGCTTACGCACATAATCGAACCCTTCTTGTTGGTGAAGGGGAGGTGGTTAAAGCGGGTCAACAGATAGCCGAATTAGGTTCTACAGGGACTAACGAGCCGAAACTGCACTTTGAAATACGGCAAAATGGTGAGCCTGTTGATCCTCTGCTTTTCTTGCCGAATCGTTGAGGTAGTCAGTAAAGAAGTTGCGGTGAGGCGTATAAAAGACGGACCTGTTTAAAGGGGCGTCGATACAGCCAGGAGCTGTTTTCGGCTGTGAGTGGGACCAAACAGAAAGGGCTGGCACTTATGGCACTAAAAAAGGAAGAGACTGAATTAACCGCTTTAGATCAGAATTTCGAGCATGAAACGGAGCTTGATGCCGAACCTGATGACAGTAGTGGTAGTAAAGATTCGACGTTGTCTCAAAAAAATACAGTGCAGAAAAAAGCTTCTTCAGCTGCTCCCGCACGGGGGCGTGAAGAGGACGTTTTCTACAAATCGCTCGATGCAACCCAGATGTATCTCAACGAGATTGGCTTCTCACCTTTATTGACTCCGGATGAAGAGGTGCACTTTTCACGTCTGGCCCGGAAAGGGGTGGAAGCTGGTCGTCGTCGTATGATTGAAAGTAATCTGCGGCTCGTTGTGAAAATCTCCCGCCGCTACGTCAATCGCGGTCTTTCCCTGCTGGATCTGATCGAAGAGGGCAATCTTGGCCTGATCAGAGCCGTAGAGAAATTCGATCCCGAACGTGGTTTCCGTTTTTCAACCTATGCAACCTGGTGGATCCGTCAGACTATTGAACGGGCCATCATGAATCAGACCCGCACCATTCGTCTGCCTATTCATGTCGTTAAGGAGTTGAATGTCTATCTGCGAGCCGCCCGGGAGCTGACCCAGAAGCTGGATCACGACCCGACCCCGGAAGAGATCGCCGAGCTGCTTGATAGGCCGGTCGATGATGTTAAGCGCATGCTCGGCCTCAATGAACGGGTCACCTCCGTGGATACCCCTCTGGGCCACGACTCCGATAAATCCATTCTCGACACCATTTCCGATATCCGCGAAAGCGATCCGGCCGTTCTGCTGCAGGATAGCGACCTGAACACCAGTATCGATAAGTGGTTGAGTGAGCTGTCTGAGAAGCAGCGGGAAGTGGTGGCGCGTCGTTTCGGATTGCGGGGTTATGAAACCAGCACTCTGGAAGAGGTCGGCAAAGAGATCGGCCTCACCCGTGAGCGGGTTCGCCAGATACAGGTGGAGGCATTAAAGCGGTTACGTCTGATTCTGGAGAAGCAGGGATTAACCAGTGACTCGCTGTTCAGCGGTGGTTGATATTTAACATCCGAAACCGGCAACAATAAAAAGCCATGGTCGCAAGATCATGGCTTTTTTTATGGATTCCGGGGAGCCTGTTTACAAAAAAATGATCGCGCAGAAAAATCTTAGCGTTCCAGCAGTTCCCGCTTACCGGGTTTGCCATCCCACTCCACGGCATCAGGAGGGGACTCTTTTTTCTCGGTAATATTGGGCCAGACTTCAGCCAATTCCGCATTCAAGGCGATAAATTCCTGCTGGTCTTCCGGCATTTCGTCTTCGGAGAAAATAGCATTCGCCGGACATTCAGGCTCACACAAAGCGCAATCGATACACTCATCGGGATGGATAACCAGGAAGTTCGGCCCTTCATAAAAACAGTCAACAGGGCAGACTTCCACACAATCCGTGTATTTGCACTTGATGCAGTTCTCACCCACTATGAAAGCCATGGCAGCTACTCCATCTTAATTGATCAGGCTTAATTGATCAGGGTTTCAGGTGTTGTCATTTTGCGCCGTTCCACGGCGATCGGAAGGATTAAGGTGTATACCTTGATAATCCCCCCGATTTTGCGGCGATATCTTACCAGTTCACCTCACCGGCTAACAGCACAGTTAGCGCAATGATACGGGTTATACCATCTCCTTGAGCCGGTAAAGCAGGTTCAGCGCCTCCCTGGGCGAGAGATCATCCGGAGAGAGCGCTTCCAGCTGTTCAACAATCGGGTGCGGAATATGACTGAAAAAGTCCGACTGAGGGCTGATCACCTGAACCGTTTTTCTTGAAACCGGTCTCTTCTCGGGCGGCGCGGGAATATCAACAGAGCTCTCACCAGAGCTCTTGCTAGAAAAGCCTTTGCCAGAAGAGTCCTCTCCGCTTTCCAGTAGTTCCAGCCGCTCTTTGGCCAGGCTGATCACCTCTCTGGGCACTCCGGCCAGCTGTGCCACCTGCAAACCATAACTCTGACTGGCAGGCCCATCCTGCACCGCATGCAGAAAGACGATACTGTCCCCATGCTCGGTCGCATTCAGATGGACGTTGGCGACACCCGTCGTCTCATCCGGAAGATGAGTCAACTCAAAGTAGTGGGTCGCAAACAGAGTGAAGGCGCGCACTTTATCCGCCAGATGTCGTGCACAGGCCCAGGCCAGGGACAGACCATCAAAGGTGCTGGTCCCGCGACCCACCTCATCCATCAGCACCAGACTGCGCTCGGTGGCATTGTGCAGAATGCTGGCGGTTTCGGTCATCTCCACCATGAAGGTTGAGCGACCACCGGCCAGATCATCGGAAGAGCCGATCCGGGTGAAAATACGATCCACCAGACCGATACGGGCGTTAGTCGCAGGCACATAGCTGCCGACATGGGCCAGCAATACGATAAGTGCCGCCTGTCGCATATAGGTCGATTTACCCCCCATATTAGGGCCGGTAATCACCAGCATACGACGATCGTTGTTCAGAATAAGACCGTTGGCAACAAAGGGTACTTCCAGCACCTGCTCAACGACCGAATGGCGACCCTCATCAATATGGATACCCGGCTCTTCAGTCAGCGTCGGACAGCAGAGGTTCAGCGTCAGGCTGCGTTCGGACAGACAGGTGAGCACATCCAGCTCAGCAACAGCGGCCGAACACGCCTGAAGACGACCAAGGTTCTCATTCAGTTGTTCCAGCAGCTGTTCATAGAGGTACTTCTCCCGCGCCAGGGCGCGGCTCTTGCTGGAGAGCGCCTTATCTTCAAACTCCTTCAGCTCAGGGGTGATAAAGCGTTCGGTATTTTTCAGGGTTTGACGACGAATGTAGTCTACCGGCGCCTGCTCCGACTCCCGACGGCTCAGCTCGATAAAGTAACCATGTACCCGGTTGTAACCCACCTTCAAAGAGTTGAGTCTGGTGCGCGCGCGCTCGCGCTGCTCCAGTGCCAGCAGAAAGCCTCCGGCGTTCTCGCTCAAAGCGCGGAGTTCATCCAGCTCAGGGTCATAACCGGTGGCCATCACCCCGCCATCGCGAATAACCACCGGCGGATTCTCAATAATCGCCGACTGCAACAGTGTCACCTCATCGGGAAACACACCGATACGTTCGGCCAGATCATCCAGCAGAAAACAGGCGGCAGAGCTCAGATGGCTCTGAACATCCGGCAGATAATCCAGAGCATCCCGCAGACGGGCAAGATCACGGGGACGCGCCGAGCGCAGAGCGACCCGCGCTAATATACGTTCAATGTCGCCAATATTACGGAGCACCGGAGCGAGGCTCTCAAAAGTGTACTGATCGACCAGCTCCGCAATTGCCTGTTGGCGCTGTTCCAGTTTGGCACGGTTGCAGAGCGGACGGTTCAGCCACCGACCCAGCAGTCGGCTGCCCATCGCGGTGGCGGTGGTATCCATCACCGACATCAGCGTGTTATCTCTGCCCCCGTTCATATTGAGGGAGATTTCCAGATTACTGCGGCTGGCGGCATCCAGCACCACGGTATCTTCCCGGCGCTCAACAGAGAGCGCGCGGATATGGGGCAGCTCAGTACGCTGAGTATCGCGCACATACTGGAGCAGACAACCGGCCGCCTCCAGCGCCACGGTCAGATGCTCACAGCCAAAACCGGCCAGATCTTGAGTGGCGAACTGACGAATCAGCAGACTGCGGGCGCTATCAAACTCAAAGCACCAGGGCGGCTGGCGATTGACACCACGGCGCTTGCTGATCGCATCGGGCCAGCGGCGCTCGCCACTCCCCCCCCCACTCAACCCTTCACTTAACTCTTCACTTAACAGCAACTCCCTGGGATTGAGCCGCTGCACCTCACCAAGAACGGCCTCCTCGCTATTCACCTCCATCACCCGGAACCGGCCGCTGGTGATATCCAGCCATGCGAGCCCGTAGCGGTTATTTTGTGGAGAGTCTGAAGAGTTTGGAGCGTTTGGAGAGTCTGGAGAGTGTGGAGAGTTTGGAGAGTTTGGCGCCGGATGGCAGTGGATCGCCATCAACCAGTTATCGGTACGCTCTTCCAGCAACGCCTCATCACTGACCGTGCCGGGGGTGATAATCCGCATCACCTTGCGCTCAACCGGCCCTTTGCTGGTGGCCGGATCACCGACCTGCTCACAGATAGCCACCGACTCGCCCAAACGCACCAGCCGGGCCAGATACCCCTCGGCGGCATGGTAGGGAATACCGGCCATGGGAATGGGCTCGCCCCCGGAGTGTCCGCGGGCGGTAAGGGTGATATCCAGCAGCTGCGAGGCTTTACGGGCATCCTCGTAGAACAGCTCGTAAAAATCCCCCATGCGATAAAAGACCAGCTGGTGACGGTGCTCCTGCTTTATGCGCAGATACTGCTGCATCATCGGCGTGATCGACGGTTTTGAGCTTTCGGCATTGCCGCTGGATTTTGTCATTGGTTCGTCATTAAATCTGATAAAAAAGGGAGATCCTGTGCCTTCGGTGGGTGCCGTGGGGCTGACCGGATAATAACAAACAGGCGCTAAAACCCCTAACGAGGCTGTCAATAATTCTGTGTAAACACCCCACAAAATTAAGCCTTGAGCCGGTCTGGGAAAGATGGAAAGACTCTTAATAAGCGCTTTCTCTCTTAGCCCTTTTCTCGCTCGCTTATCAAGCATCCTTTCTGTTCCCTTCTTTTTCTTTCCTTTGTGAACTTTGTGCCCTTTGTGGTTCAATCTTTTATTTCTTATCCGGGGTTTTTATTTCTTGTAAGAATTGTTGGAGTGGCTGCATCATCGCTGAATCATAGTCGTATAGTTACTATTACACCGGCGTTTATAAAGTATAAAAACGGAAGATGCCGGGCCTGTCTCCGGTTTTCATAAGGTTGTCATAAAAGCCTTTGAATCTGCGAGCCCGTTAAGTATTATTTGCTCGATAAATTGGTCTAAATCCGGAATAAATTGCGAATGAAAATAAAAGCGCTTACCAGAGCTTTTGCGTTAGCAGGTTGTTTTATGTTTTCTGCCGCTGCGAGCGCAGATCTGGCGACAGATTTGCAAAACCTGTCGCCTGAACAGGCTGTGAAATTAGCACTTCAGCAGGAAGGGGCGCATGTTCTTGAGGTTATAAGACAGGCGGCGGAACTTCTTAAATTGCAACCGGAAGCTCTGGCTCAAGCGGTAGCGGCTGCTGTGAGGGCCCACCCAAATCTTGCCACCCAGATAGTTTTTATCGTGGTACAAATTGCGCCAGATCATAAAACTTTGATTGCAGAGGCGGCCGCTGCACAGGTGAGCGACCCGATCATGAAGGCGGCAATTGCTGCGGTGGCTGAGCAGGCTGCACAACAGCTGCTGGCCGGGGCTCCCGGATCTAATGGCGATGCAGAGGTTGAAGCGGAACAGACGGAAGTGCTCCAGGACACGGCTGTTGTTATACCACCTCCTCCTGTCGTAACACCCACTCCACCTCCTGTCGTAACACCCACTCCACCTCCTGTCGTAACACCCACTCCACCGCCGCCTCCTGTAAGCCCAAGCTAAGGGACGTGGCATTGAAAAGCCCCTGAAGGGGTCAGGTCTTGAATCTTGAATCTATTCAAGATTCAAGACCTAATGGGATGGTCCGCCCCGCTCCCCAAACGGCTTCAATT
>CAMRBW010000101.1 GCA_947040555.1 uncultured Oceanospirillales bacterium
CTATAGTAACTTGCGAATCAACTAATTTAGCCAAGTAATTTACTCAGGTAATTTAGAGTCTGATCTTTCGTGTTACTTCTCTATGCACCTTTCATTTTTTTGCACCCTGACTTCTGTCTTTGAGGAAAACACGTTATGGCAATGAAATTTTACGTAGAACTTCCATTGACTATAGGGAACATCGGGCTTCGGTAGCTCAAAGTAAACTATTAGCAGGGCGGTCTCCGTTACGTTCACAAGCCTAATAATAGATTGATTGGGATGGAGGATATATAGATATCAGGTCAGGGGGAATCCTGTTTTTTACTTACTGAGAAGTCTTGCTGTCCTCGCTATTTATCGCAATTCGTACTAGGAATCCTACTTACCGGAATACGGTTAGTGGGGGGCAGTTTTCCTTTACATTACCGGAAACCATTTTCAATCACCTGAAACCAGTTTTACCCTTGCTTTTCAGCGAAGGTTTACATTGCCGCTAATTTACCAATCGCACGTCGGAAGCGATTATTCCAGCTTATGGTTTTTAGCCATTCTTTTTCGTCTATTCCCAGCCGGGACAGAATGGGAGGTGTATCCCCGGAAATGGCTCCCCGCTTGCCGGGTTTTAAAATTCGCCCGCTCCAGTCCACTCACTCAAAATAGTGTTGCCGACTAAACGGAATGGCCTTATCGGGATTCTGCCCTGATAATCGCAGCGGTTTGAGGGGCAGACCGGTTTTCTTATCCGCGAGACCCTCTTCAGAGGGCGTTATTCGCTGCTGAATGGAGGTATAGTCAGAGGCTTCCGGCGTGTCGGCCATCTTTGCCCTAATCGGGTTAAAGTCTACATAAGCCATACCAGTGAGCAGGTCTGCTTCATCCAGCAATGCCTGGCTTTTAAAGCGACCTTCCCAAAATCGACCTTTGCACTCATCTTCCCCTGTTGGCTTCACGGGCCAGATGTTCGTAGTTATTTCCTGAAAAATCATCCTGACCACAAAGCCACGCCCGGCGAACACAGCGAGCGATGCAGTGGTAGTAACGCGTACTCGCCGTATATCCAGATCAGAGTTCTTGGGGGGCTGGTCATGGGTTCTCCTGGCCGGCATAAAATGGGCTCAGGGAAAAAGTAGGTTGGTTGTTCAGATAGTCTTCTGATAGTCAAGTTTATGGGTGTCCTATTCTTTTTCTATTCTTTTCTATTCTTTTCCTATTCTTTCTGGGTGTCCTATTCTTTCTATTCTTTTTTTGGACACTAGTTTGTTACTCCTGCGATTATCAATAGTCATCTCACCTGATTCTTACTTTATTGATGATTTCTACGGTTTTGTAAATCAACGACTACCTTTGAATTAATTATTTTCTCCGCTCTGATAATGAGGTCCCCCTCCATGTCAGCAAATGACAATAGTCTGCAATTTTGCTTGAAAAGGCTGCGTTGCTGTTTAACCACTAAACATTCCGGGTCGATAGTTTTTCTGCTGTTTTTTCTGATGGTATCCCTATCGGTCTGTATTCCCGCTGTCGCCTGGTCTGACGGCGAACATGACCATAGTCAGGAAATAATATCGGATGACCTGGCCTGGCTGGCTTATTCGGCATCCGCTGCCGCTTACCTGCCCCTTGACCATGAAGACGCCGGCCCTCGCTACCTGAAGGATGGCAAAATTCAGGAAAACTGGTCTTCCATCCGAGTCAATGTTCCCGGTCGCTGCGCTTATGGTCGGGAAAAAAGTGGAGAGTTATGTTACGTGCCCTGTAAAGAGGGTTTTTACGGTGTTGGACCGGTCTGCTGGAAACCCTGTCAGGAAGGGTACAACGATGATGGCGCGCTCTGTCGCAGGGACAGAACCTACGCCAAAAAAAGCTACGGCAGGGGGGCCGGGGCTCCTCTGGGTTGTCGCCAGGGTGAAGAACGGAATGGCCTGCTTTGCTATCCCAAATGCTCCAAAGGTTTTTACGGGGTAGGGCCAGTCTGCTGGGAAGCCTGCCCCGGCGGCTTTCGGGACCATGGGGCCAGCTGTTACAAATCGATCACCAACTGGTTTTTCAAAAAAAGCCGTGGGCGTGGTGCCGGTCGAAAACTGACCAACAACTGCGACAAAGGGCTTGAGAAGGATGGCCTGCTCTGCTATCCAAAATGCAAGGAAAGCTATCGAGGTGTGGGCCCGGTCTGCTGGCAGGATTGTGAGAGCTCATTTACGGATACTGGCGCTTTCTGTCAGGACAAGGTCAAAGTTTATGCCAAGAGCAGCTATGGCCGTGGCGCTGGCAAGCCAATCATTATCAGTGCTTATGAGTCGGTATACGATAAGGATTCCAACCCCACCGGGGGCTGGACCGGCAAGAGTTACGCCAATGAGCAGGAATACATTGTCCTGCGTAATGAGGAGCAGGCCATTACCATATTCGCCTTCCGGGGAACCGAGCCTACCAGCACTCTGGACTGGCTGCGGGATCTGGATTTCACCCCCAACGAAGTGACCATTAACGACAGGAAAGTCTGGGTACACAGTGGTTTCCATCGCCGTTTCAGAAATGTCTCCGATGATATCGAGAAAGAGCTGAAGGCGACCCCGGAAAACCACAAGATTATCATTACCGGCCATAGTCTTGGTGCGGCGGTGGCGGCGGTGGCCGCTCCCTACTTCCACCAATGGGGCTACCCACCGGATGCGGTGATTCTCTTTGCCAATCCGTTAGTGGCAGACAAACGCTTCAAAGCGATGTTCGAGGAAGTGCTTGGCTGTGATTCCACAATGCGGGTGGTGGTTGACCAGGACCCGGTACCGAAAGCGCCTGACATTTGGGGATACACCCAGTTCTGTGAGAATAACGCTTACCGGTACAAATATAAAAACAGCAATCTCTTAAAGGTTCATGACCTGTATATCGCCTACTATGAGGCGATGAAAGGCAAATTTGGTCCACAGCCTTCTTTGAAAGCGTCAGAGGAGGATAATCCGAATTCCTGGCTTCAGCCCTGAAAAGCAGTGTTGAGACGCTTATTGATAGGTATTGAACCGCAGCACCCCCGAATTCCCTTGGAATTCGGGGGTAAAATGACGATAACTCCGGGCAGCAAACCATTAATCATACTGGCTGGGATCTGGATCCGGCCCACTCAAAGGTCTACGAGTCACAGCCTTCAGTCTCGCGTCCTCTGCAGTCAGGTAACGTTACCGGGCATGATAAATCTTTCTGTTGTGTCTGAATCAGGATTCATTGAACGACGACATTTCTGTCAGATAAATCTCCAACAGGCCTTCCGGTAACCTACCGAAAGGCTCTGCCTGATAAATTTAGATTTCATCCAGAGAGAGACAGCCTGCCACCAACCCCTCCTTGGTCAATTTGCTGAGTTTTTTAATTCTGTATTCCAGCTTCAGGGCCTCTGAACGACACCCGGCTGGGGTTTGAAAAACCAGCATCAAGGGTCCCTTGCCCCTCAGATAGCGGGCGGATTTCACTGAACCTGACTGGTGCTCCGCAAACCGTCGTGCAACATCGGTACTGACACCACAATAGAGGCTGTTATCAGCGCAACGCACCAGATAGACGAACCACTCCCCCTGTTTTTTTGTCATAATGTTTCCGGTTATGATTTTGGCGAATTATCTCATATCACTATCAGGGAAGAGACCATGTTACAAATATCCAACAACGTCACAATACCGGCTGAAGAGCTGGAGATGACTGCCATTCGTGCGCAAGGGGCTGGCGGCCAGAATGTGAATAAGGTGTCCAGCGCTATTCATTTGCGCTTTGACATTAACGCTTCGTCACTGCCCGAATTTTACAAGACCCGGTTACTGAAACTGAACGACAGCCGTATCACCAAAGACGGGGTGATTATCATCAAGGCCCAGCGTTATCGGACCCAGGAGAAGAATCGGGAAGATGCCCTTGAGCGGCTGCAGGAGTTGATCTGTTCGGTGAAAGCCGTTGCCAAAAAGCGCATTCCAACCAAACCGGGGAAAGGTGCACGGGAGCGACGCCTGCAGAGTAAGGCCAAACGCAGCACTACAAAATCGATGCGGGGGAAGGTGGTATAGCAAGCCGGGGTTCTGTCCCACCAGAACCCCGGCCCCGGGCATAGCCCGCAAGGCTGAGGGATTTGAGGGATTTGAGGGATTTGAGGAATTGTGTCGTGGCATACGACAGTGGCAAGATTACTCACCCACCCCCTGCACTTCTATCAGCAATAACTGTCAATCGACATCGTATATTACTCAGCCCGCCTCGGCAGCCTTTCGGAAAACCCCCTGATAGTCAAAGAGCTTCTCACGAATCTTCCAGCCCAGCTTCTCCTTTGAGGCAATCACGAAATCCGGCTTGCGAAACTTGACCTGTTGCGCAACCACCTCCTCCGGTGACCGAGCCCGGAACACCTCACCCCGGTTAATCTGGTGCAACTTGCCGAAACGGTGGTAGAAAAAACCTTGCTGGGCAGGGGTTTCCAGCCGGAAATACTCATTGATCTCCAACCCCTCTTCATCGAAGTAACAGACCTTGATGCGGGAAGCTCCTTTACGATCTTTATCCAGCTTCATCTCCATCCAGGAGCAGCGCAGCACGGTGGTATGCTTCAGGTTAAGTGCCTCTCGCAATTTATCATCCGGATCTGCCAGTACCTTGCCACAGGCGTGGCAGCGACGAGCGGCAATATCATTCTCGGCATTGCAGCTGTCGCACTCTTTGAAACGAAAACGAAACTCACAACGCTCCCGCTCACCATCCTCTTCCAGGTAGCCCTGACACCGACGACCATAGTGCTCTACCAGATGGCCATCATCGTCCACCAGTCCCCAGAAGTCGTTGTGACAACCGCAGACCGGACAGTCAATAACGACCTGAACGGCTTTGGAGTCAGGTCGGGGCTCGCCAATTTCCGGGGAAAAAATATTGTAATTATTACCGGCAAAATCTATCACCAGACAATCACTCTTGCCCTCACATAGCCGCAACCCCCGCCCTACGATTTGCTGGTAGAGAGAGACTGACTCTGTAGGTCGCAAGATGGCGATCACATCCACATGGGGCGCATCAAAGCCGGTAGTCAATACCGAGACATTGACCAGATACTTGAATGAGAGATCCTTAAACGCCTGAATCAGGGCATCCCGTTCAGGGCCGGGGGTATCGCCAATAATCAAGGCCGCTTCACCTTCTGGCAGATAGCCAATAATCTCTCTGGCATGATCAACGGTAGCGGCAAAAACCATCACCCCTTGTCGTGTTTCCGAGAGATGGATAACCTGTTCAATAATCGCTTTGGTCGCCCGCCCTTCACCTTTCAGCAACTCATTGAGATCGGTCTCTCTAAAAGTACCCAAACGGGAAACAGGCAGGCTGGAAAAGTCATACCAGGCCACTGCCGCATCTACTATCACAGGTGGCGTCAGGTAACCATTATCCACCATATAGCTGACGGGTAATTCAAACAGGCAGCTTTTAAAGAAACGCTCTTCTTCCGTACGCACCTTGCCCCGCTCACCCCCGGGAACAAAATGGTTATAGAGCCAACCCAGCCCCAGCCGGTAGGGAGTAGCCGTTAAACCAAGGATTTTCAGGCTGGGATTTTGGCGACGCAAATGGTCTATCACCTTGTGGTAGCTGCTCTCTTTCTCAAGGGAGACCCGGTGACACTCATCAATCACCAGAAGGGTAAACTGATTATCCTCCCGGGAATCAAACGACGACAGGTTCCGTACCACCGACTGCACGCTGCCAAAAACCACCTGATGACAAGCCTCTTTTCGCCCAAGACCGGCGCTAAAGATAGAGGCTTTCAGCCCATAGCTTGCGTACTTGCCATGGTTCTGCTCCACCAACTCCTTAACGTGCGCCAATACCAGGACTCGCCCTCGGGCAATACGCCCAAGTTCTGCGATAACCATGCTTTTACCGGCTGCCGTCGGCAGGACGATCAGTGCCGGATCATCGCTTTTACGAAAATGGCGAACAACCGCCTGTACGGAATCTCGTTGGTAGGGGCGAAGCTGAAAGGTCATCGGGTTAACAATTCCAAAGGATGATCACAAAGCTGACGTCAACCTAACACAGTTTCCCGAGAAGGCTTAGATTACTGTCACCTGGACAGCTAAGGTGCCTTTATGTGGTTTCGCCATAATTGCCGGAATAT
Source organism: uncultured Oceanospirillales bacterium (assembly GCA_947040555.1). Taxonomy (GTDB): domain Bacteria; phylum Pseudomonadota; class Gammaproteobacteria; order Pseudomonadales; family Endozoicomonadaceae; genus Sansalvadorimonas. Next base: position 6,125 of record CAMRBW010000101.1, read on the forward strand.
GGTGCCAACCCCGACGACATCACCACGGCCAACCTTACCCCGCGCAACGTAGCAGAAAGACTACATTTCAATAAGATTTTCAAATTAATAGATAGGTACAGACCATCGCACCGATCCCCACGGAGAGAGCTATAACGGGCGGTTTTACCAACCCCCTGTGATTAACACGGCTGTTTGGGCCGCTTTAAATCACCCTCTTCAGCCCGACCGTAAGTCAAGCGGATGTAAAGCACCGTAACCTGACGGGCTTTCCCAGCCAGCTCAATATACATATTCCAGTAACCGATCACTGGCCCGTAGCCCCTGTACCTGCAGTGCCTGTAACTGTGCGACATTGATCTTCTTTCTCAGGGCAGATAGTGGAAAGGTACCTGACTGAGTCACCGGATTACGTGTCGCAATAACGAAAAAAGACCGGTGTCGTTTTTAGCTACAGTTTTTAACTACCGCTTTTAACTATCGCTTTTAACTATCGCTTTTAACTACTGTAGTTTCAATACAAAGGCTACCACACAGACAAAAGGTACAGCTCTTTAAAAAACAGCAAGATCCGTCTTTTCAACAAACGCCTTCAAGGCATGCATGCCGGGCAGGGAATTCCCTTTTTTACCCAACTCAGGACTCCAGACACAGATCGACATCTCGCCGGGAATCGTAGCGACAATACCACCACCAACGCCGCTCTTGCAGGGCAATCCCACATGAAAGGCAAACTCGCCCGCTTCATCATAGGTGCCGCAGGTCATCATAAGCGTGTTGATCCGTCGAGCCTGCAACGGTGAAACCACCCGTTCATCACGGAACGGATGTTTGCCATCCGTTGCCAGAAAGCGGCTAGCTCTGGCGATATCCTGACAACTCATTTTGAGGGAGCACTGGTAAAAATAGAAGTCCAGTACCTCGGAGACAGAGTGTTCAAGATTATTGAAACTTTTCAGGTAATTGGCCAGTGCCGCATTACGGTGACAATTATCATACTCTGAGTGGAAGACCTGCTCATCGTAATGGATATCCATATTACCCGACAGTGTCCGAACAAAATCGAGAAAATCATTCCTTGGTGAACGCAGACAGCTCAACAGTACGTCAGTAATCACCAGAGCACCGGCGTTTATAAACGGATTACGGGGAACACCCCGTTCATGCTCAAGCTGTAACAAAGAGTTGAATGGGTTACCAGACGGCTCAACACCTACCCTCTCAAAAACCTTCTCACCGGCATAGTGCATGGCCAGGCTAAGAGTGAAAACCTTGGAAATACTCTGGATGGAAAAGCCTTCATTTGCATCACCAACAACGTAATCACATCCGTCGGCTGTACTGAGAGCCATACCGAATTTATCAGCTGGAACACTGGCCAAAGCCGGGATGTAATCCGCTTTCTTTCCTTGTCCAAGGTAAGGAGCCACTGCTTCAGGCAGAGACTCCAGAATCTTTTTGTAATCAGTCATGTACTTCTTTTTGATAAGTGTATGGGGAAACCAGATTACGGGGGGCGAAGCGGGAAATCAATTTGAATTAATAAAGTCCCCCCACAGCATCCTGCGGGGGATTCTTTGTCAACGCTTGCCCGCAGGCCTTTTCCGCTGACCGGAAGTGTTCGATGGTCTATCCGAAGACCGGTTATCCCACTGCCCACCCCGGGCTTTCTGAACAGGTTTTTCTGCCGCTGTGCGCGCCGGTGGTCTGCCACCCTGAGGCCTGTACCTTTGGTCAGCTCGTGAGCCTCTACGCTCCAATGGCGGTACCAGTTGATGTTCACCGTTGCCGATCAAATCGGTACGCCCCATCTCGGTTAAAGCCTTGCGCAGCAGATCGTAGTTTTTTTCGTCATGGTTCCGCAGAAATGCCTTGTGCAGACGACGCTGATCGAATTGCCTTGGAATATAAAGACGACCATCTTTGTAGGTCACCCGTTTGAGAGGGTTACGACCAGAGTGGTACATCGCCGTGGCCAGAGACATAGGCGACGGATAGAAGGTCTGCACCTGATCGACCCGAAAGCCATTTTTCTTCAGCCACAGGCCGAGGTTCATCATATCCTCGTCCGTACAGCCAGGGTGAGCAGCAATAAAATAAGGTATCAGGTACTGCTTTTTGCCTGCCTCTTTAGAGAATTTTTCAAACATTTTTCTGAAAGCATCGTAGGTTCCCATACCCGGCTTCATCATCAGATCAAGCGTGTTCTTTTCAGTGTGCTCCGGCGCAATTTTCAGATAACCACCGACATGGTAGGTCACCAGCTCACGCACATACTCAGGATCCAGCACCGCCAGGTCGTAACGCAGACCGGAAGCGATAGCAATTTTTTTGATCCCCCTCACATTACGGGCGGCCCGATAGAGCTCCGTAGTCTTCTCATGGGAGGTTTCCAGATTTTTGCAGATGCTCGGAAATACACACGACAACCGACGACAGTTAGCGTGAACAGCTGGAGACTTGCAGTTCAGAAAGTACATATTGGCGGTTGGGCCGCCAAGATCGGAGATCTGGCCGGTAAAGCCATCGACCTTGTCACGAATATCTTCCAGCTCCTGCAGAATGGACTCCTGGGAGCGACTCTGGATCACTCGGCCCTCGTGTTCGGTGATACTGCAGAAGCTGCAGCCACCAAAACAGCCACGCATGATATTGACCGAGGTCTTGATCATATCGTAGGCAGGAATCTTGGCAGCCCCATAGGCAGGATGGGGACGACGCTGGTAGAACAGTCCGAATACACCATCAATTTCCGGCGTCGTCAGCGGAATGGGCGGAGGGTTGACCCACACCTCATGATTGCCGTGCTTTTGTATCAACACCCTTGCATTCTGGGGATTTGACTCCTGATGCAAAACCCTGGAAGCATGGGCATACAACACCGGATCTTTATTGACCTTTTCGAACGACGGCAAACGTATACAGGTTTTGCTCTCATCAATATCAGCTTTGCGATGCAGCGGTAATGGAATGATACGCACAGGCTGAACATCGTCATCTTCTCCGTCCTTCTGACAAGTACTCTCATCCTTGCACTCGTAGGGGTTGCCACCGTAGGCCTCTTCCAGAGAGCTGATATCTCTGGGCCAGTCGATGCGGGAAGAGTCAATCTCTGTCCAACCACCCGGTACCGATTTTTTGATCACCACGGTGCCGCGAATATCATCGATATTGTCTACCGACTCACCGGAGGAAACGCGATAGGCAAGCTCCGCCATGGCACGTTCAGCATTACCGTAGATCAGGATATCCGCGCCTGAATCCACCAGCACAGAGCGGCGAACTTCACTGGTCCAATGATCGTACTGGGCTATACGACGCAGGCTCGCCTCGATACCACCGATATAGACGGGCACATTCTTATAAGCCTGACGACAGCGCTGGGTATAGACAGTTACCGCACGATCCGGACGTTTACCCGGCTCACCATTAGGGGTATAGACATCATCACTACGAATTTTCAGATCCGCGGTATAATGGTTGATCATGCTGTCCATATTACCGGCAGCGACCCCAAAGAACAGATTGGGTTTACCCAGCTTCATAAAGTCATCGGGGCGGGTCCAGTCTGGTTGAGAGATGATGCCGACCCGGTAACCCAGCGACTCCATAAACCGACCAACCACCGCCATACCGAAGCTGGGGTGATCCACATAGGCGTCACCGGTTACTATGATAATGTCGCAGGAATCCCAGCCCAGAGCATCCATCTCCTCGCGGGACATGGGTAGATAGGGGGCGATTCCATAACATTCGGCCCAGTATTTGGGATAAGAGAAAAGCTCTGGTGCCTGCTTGAGTTTACGCGCAAAGCCTTTTTCGGCTTTGGCTGGTGCTGATCGGCTGGTTGTGGTCATAACGGGATCGGGGGGATGGTCAAATGAGGGTCGCACATTCTACATGGCTGCACCGGTTCATGCCATGATGGTATCTCCCGTATTCCTGTTCCAGCCCATTCACATACAGCGCTTTACCGAGGAGGCTCACGGTGGATGTGTCCGATATTTTCCCAGATAACAGAGCGAAGGATACGATACAGCTCTGCCACATCACTGGCCTGATAACTCTGGTCTGCACACCGACACAGCCCGGATTTAAAATCCATACGATAACTGAATCCGATAACAATAATTTCCGCCTTTACAGCATGACCATCCGCGCTGATCTGAGCGCCAATTGTCTGCCGAATTTGGTCACAATAACCTTTATTTACCATTTTTGCGTGTAGTTCGAGGTCATTATCCTCGCCATCGGACAGCACAATAATCAGACGTCGTGCGTTTTTACCCGTCAAAGCCATTTGTGCCGCGCGGATAATACCTTGATAGGATGCCGTCCCTCCCCCTGGTTTCATACGACTCAACTTGTCCTTGATAACACGGGACCAATAGGTCGATTCCAACGTATAAAAAGAGGTTTCCCCACTCGTCTCAGGGGAATTTACACAACTCTGGTCTTCAAAGAGATCGGCGAGTTCGTTCTCCGCCTCGAAAGCTGGCAGCCGTCCAAAACACTCTAATACCCCCTTCCGCACACACATTTTCATACCATCGAGCATGTCGGTAGTAACACTACTGAATGGAATAAATGCAATGGTATTTTTCCCGCTTCCCTCCGGTCTGCCTGCGGTACTGTGCTCAAGGCTATCAGCCACCTTCATAATCATATTTTTCAACATGTCGATCCTTATCTCACCCTCCCAGGTTCCCATCATTGAGAACGAAAAATCGGCTACAAAATAGACATCGACAGAGCCATCCCCCATAAATTTTCTGGCCACCACCCGATGCCCCAGCGGCTGCTTCTCCGGGAATAAAGATATGTTTTCATTGCCAAACCATTGCGCGTACTCACTGTCGACCTTAAGTCGATACTCTGTATAGGTATTGGTATCCTTATAAACGTGGCAGACGGGATTGTTATTACAACTTATCCTGTCCAGATTGGCATCAAAATGGTGTCCCTCCTTGACCTGCGCTGTCAGCCAGTACTTTATCAACGCCTCCTTCTCAACATTCGCGCTATCATCGAGAGCTGTTGTCATCAGTACTGCCGCCTCAGCGGCATCGCCAAGGGCAGCTTTGGCACGCAGATAGCGACCACTTTCCAAAACAAAACACATGAATCCAGCCAGAAAAGGCAGCATGACTATAAATATGATGCCGGCGACGCCTTGCTGCCTATACTTTGTCGTAT
>CAMRBW010000102.1 GCA_947040555.1 uncultured Oceanospirillales bacterium
ATATAAAAAGCCATGAGCGATATAAAAAGCCATGAGCGATATAAAAAGCCATGAGGAATGGAATTCCACCACAAAAACAGGCACAGAACTACTACATCTTGTGGTTTCGAAATAACATCACTAACCATGCAGGGTTTGGCACTTTATTTTCTTTGTCTCGCATCTAGACAGAGCAAACAACTCTCCCTAGAATATGCGGCGGAATCCAGGGCAGCCGCACAAGCACAGCACCCAGCGGATGTCCGGGCAGCTGATATTTATCAGTTGTTTTTTCTTTTTTTAAAAAAGTAGAAACAACAGATTAGAGTCCCCCCCCATGTCAGCGATACAAGCCTCTCTAGCACCTCACGGTCTTAACATAGATAATCCCCCACTGGCATTTCGTACAAAAGCGATGCTGAGTGTCGCTTTCCTTATGGCCACCACCTCTGTCGGCCCCGGATTTCTTACCCAGACGGCCGTCTTCACCACCATCTACAAGATGGATATGGCGTTCCCTGTACTGATCTCCGTCCTGATCACCTTTGGCATCGTTATGAACCTGTGGCGCATTGTCGGCGTGTCGGGTCTGCGTATTCAGGATCTTGCCAATAAAATTGCACCCGGCATGGGCTACATCATCGGCATTCTGCTGGCGCTGGGAGCCGTAGCATTCAACTTCGGTAATGTTAGTGGTTCGGCTTTGGGTCTGAACGTGCTGACCGGTATCGATACCCTATGGGGTACGCTGTTTACCGGCGTAGTCGGCAGCGTTCTGTTTATGATGCACAACGCCTCCAGGCGCATTGATCAAATGGCTCGCTACCTCGGTCTGTTGATGATTGTGCTGATCGCCTATGTCGCAATGACCAACCTGCCACCGATGCCGGAAACCATACTGGCAGCCGTTTATCCCTCCAACTACTCCAGCCTGCTACTGCCAACCCTGACCATCGTTGGTGGTGCCGTCGGTGGCTACTACACCGGTGCCCAGCGTCTGATTGATCTCGGTCTGAAAGGGGGTGAACAGATGGACACCATCAAACAGGCCGCCTGGGCCGGCATCTCTATCGCGGTGGTGATTCGTGTACTGCTGTTCTTTGCCGTGCTCGGCGTGATTGCGACCGGTGTGACGCTGGATGGTGCCAACCCTGCGGCAGATGCCTTCCGTATTGGCGCGGGATCTCTGGGTTACCATATCTTCGGCATCGTACTATTTGTAGCTTCGATTACCTCCGTGGTTGGCAACTCCTATATGGCCGTCTCCCTGGTGAAAACCCTGTTCCCGGTAGTGGCACGCAATGAGAAGGCCTGGTGCATTGGTTTTATCCTGCTGACCAGCCTTGGTACGGTAATGGTTAATATGCCGGTATTTCTGCTGATGATGGCCGGCCTGGTCAACAGTATTATCCTGCCGGTGGTGCTCGCTGTTATCTTGCTGGCCACCCGCCGCAAGGATATCGTTGGCGACTATCGCCACCCGCTCTGGCTAACCACTATTGGCTGTGCCATCGTCATTCTTATGGCCAGCGCCAGTCTCTCCAACATCAACAACTTTGCCAGCCAATTTATAGGGTAACTACTCACCATGCATATTGTTGTCGCCTCCCTGAACCCTGCCAAACTGGCCGCCGTTGAGAGTGCCTTTGCCGAAGTGTTTGCCCAACCGGTGACCATTGAGGGCGTCTCTGTCGGCACCGGTGTTCCAGAGCAACCGCTCACCAGCTCAGAGACTCTAACCGGAGCCCGCAACCGGGTCGACAATGCCCGGGAGGCGCAGCCCAATGCCGATTATTGGATAGGATTGGAAGCGGGCATCGACGGCCAACACACCTTCGCCTGGATGGTGATCAGCAATGGCAGAATAACCGGCGAATCACGCTCCGCCTCACTGCCTCTGCCACCTGCGGTGCTGAAGGCTATTGCCACAGGTAAAGAGCTGGGCGATGTTATGGATGAGCAGTTTGGCACCACCAATATTAAACAAAAAGGCGGTGCCATAAGCTTGCTGACCGGCGGATTACTATCTCGCTCCTCGGTCTACCATCAGGCGTTGATTATGGCGCTGATCCCTTTTATCAACCCTGAGCGTTTTCAATGCCCTGACTCATAAAGATCCGTTATGGTTTGAACAAGCCTTTCAGGTCAGCGGCTCACGATTGAGCCATCAAAATCTGAGCCGCATCCACCACAATCTGCACCGCATGGGATTCCGTCTTCACCATCAACTCCGCATCGGGAATCTCCTGCTGAGTGCGGTTGACGATAACCCCCGCCACACAACCCGCCTTCAAACCGAGCGCCGCGCACATGGTAAACAGCGTGGCAGACTCCATCTCATAGTTAAGGACACCCAACTGTTGCCACTCCGCCATCGCCCCCTGATACTGACGGATCACGTAGCCGCTGACGGTATCATAGCGCTCCTGACCAGGGTAAAACGTATCGGAAGAGGCGGTAACGCCCGTGTGCAGAACAGCGCCCCGAGCCCTGGCCGCTTCAACCAGCGCCAGAGTGCAGGTGAAATCGGCAACGGCAGGGTACTCAATGGGAGCAAAATGGCGGCTGGCACCATCCAGACGTACAGAGCCGGTGGTCACAATCACATCGCCAACACGGATATGTTCCTGAATCGCACCGGTAGTCCCTACGCGAAGAAAGGTGCGAATGCCCAATTGGGCAAGCTCTTCCACAGCGATAGACGTTGATGGGCCACCGATACCGGTTGAACAGATGATCACCGCCTTATCACCGATATAGGCGCGCCAGAGAGTGTATTCGCGATGGCTGCAAAGATGCTCAGGGCGTTCCATCAGCTCGGCAATACGGCGCACCCGCTCAGGATCGCCCGGCACAATCGCCAGCTCAGCGCCCTGAAGATCACCCTTGACTAGCCCCAGATGAAAGACATCAGACATATTTCCTCCTGCGAATGACAGAAAATTCGATACAAAATGATCTGTTTAAAGGAGGAAGTATGTACTTTATACACAGAAAATACCGTTTTTATTAGGAAAGTACCGAAAAACATCCGTTGTTTTGATCATTATCAAAAGGAACCGGCGCTCAGGAACTCCCTGTTAACGCCTATCGCTCACCGCTATCAGCCCACCACGCCCTCAGCAACGCCTGACTGTGAATATTGGGTCTGGGTCAGGCCGTACAGTAGTCGATCATCAAAACCTTCGCTTGATCGGTAATAACTGACCTGGCGTCCTTCAACAATAAAGCCACACTTTTCCAGGGTCTTGTAAGAGCCGGTATTGCTGGCATAACAGTCGGCAGCCACTTTATGGGCACCGAGCACCTGAAATGCGTAAGCCGTCATATACCGACACGCAGCTGTGGCAACCCCTTTACCCCAAGCATGCTCCGGCAGCTGATAACCCACGTCATAATTGCCCACCAAGAACATCACTTTGCTCAAACCGGCCATCCCCATGAAGCGCCCCCGATGATCCTGTATAATAGCCACAGGAGCCTCAGATGCCGTTCCATCGGCTATGGCCTGGGTGATATCGGCAATAATCGGCCCGAAATAGCCCTGATAAACCTCTTCAGGGGCTGGCGCGAAGAACAGATATTCAGTCACTTTGGGGTTATCCAACATTAATATAATGTCTTTAAAATCCCCCGCCTGAATCAGGGCGATGGTAAACTCTTCCGTAAGCGCCACACGCTGGCCTTTGGTGAATGCTGCAAAAGACACAGTGAAATCCGTATTGATAATTATGGCGCCATCATAACAGAAGCCAGGCTTTGCTGAATCCGTAAAGTTACTGGTTATGCTTCAATGCTGGCCAGTGCTTATCCCCTTTAGTAATGAATCCCGGGATATCCTTTAGCCAACGCTGCTGAACTGATTTGTCGTAATTGAGATAAAGCTTCTCGTCCACAATCTTCCAATAGTGCGGATTACCTTCATAAAGCTCACTCTTTGCGGCCACAGCCCAGGCACAATATCCACCATATTGCGGTGCAAAATATTCAGGCCTCTCCCTGAATTTTTTCTGATTGGCGGCACTGCTGAAATACCAGTCTGCCCCCATCCACCGATGCTTGAATTGACCACTGCCTTTAATGGGTTTTCCCTCTGTAAAATAAGCGACGGAATCATAACCACCAACCGCCTTATTATTGAAAAACCCGGTATAAATGGCATCGGCTGAAGCCATATCAGCCTGCCCTAATAGTAATGGCATCATCAAAAACAGATTACGCAGAACCCTTTGCATTTCTATCCTCCCATTCCATGGTGATAACACGGTTATCTCTGATGTAACATCATCCATTTAATCATAGGATCTGGCTCAGATTTAGGTAGTCCTCATAGAATATTCAAAGAATCCAAAGACATCCGCAGAAATAATTCAAAAAGAATTCAAAGACATCCAAGAATTCAAAAGAATTCAAAGACATCCACAAAAAAATTCAAAGACATCCAAGAATTCAAAGACACCCACAAAAAAAAATTTAAAGACATCCACAAAATTTGACACCCCACCCCACTGATCTACCTTTCTCCCTCGTCCGATAATCCACCGGAGAGGAAAACATGGCCACAGCCCGCAGTACATTAATCGACCCGAGTAGTACACCTTACTACCACTGCATGGCTCGCTGTGTGCGAAGAGCATTCCTCTGTGGTGAAGATCATCTCACCGACACCAACTATGAGCACCGCAAGCCCTGGGTGATCGATCGCTTGAAGAAGCTGGCGACAGTATTTGCCATCGAAGTGTGTGCTTATGCCGTGATGTCCAACCACTACCATCTGGTGCTGCATATTGATGAAGAGCGCGGGCGCTCCTGGAGTGATCGTGAGGTTTTGCAGCGATGGACACAGCTCTTTGAGGGCGCGTTTCTGGTGCAGAGCTTCCTGGAGGGAAATCCTCTAGGCAAGGCGGAGATGCTGCGGGTCACGGAATTTGCTGCGGAGTATCGTCAACGATTAATGAGTATCAGCTGGTTTATGCGCTGCCTCAATGAACACTTGGCGCGCAAAGCGAATCTGGAAGATGACTGTAAAGGACGATTCTGGGAGGGGCGATTTAAAAGTCAGGCGTTACTGGACGAAGCGGCACTGCTGTCGTGTATGGTTTATGTGGATCTTAACCCCGTACGTGCCGGGATAGCCACAATGCCGGAAACTTCCGACTTTACTGCTATTCAGGAGCGTATTGAGCAATGGCAGCAAGGCGGACGCAATAACTGGCTAAAACCCCTGAAAACGCAAAAGAAAGAACAGGGCATTATACCGTTTGTGCTGACGGATTATTTTGAGCTGGTCGACTGGACGGGGCGAGCCATCAGGGATTATAAGCGCGGTGCTGTAGCCGCTCAGCTGCCGCCTATTTTCGGTCGCCTGGGAGTCAATCCGGATGAATGGTTAAACACCATGCGACCTCACGGCAATCGTTTTGTGTTGGCCATGGGCCGATTAAAAACACTTCGTACCTTTGCAGAGAAAACCGGGAAGCGCTGGTTGCATGGTATGGCGGCAAGCCGTTGTTTGTTCGCAGGCTGATGAGTAGATACCTGAATACACCTCCTTTCTGAACCAAAACTCCTGAATATTAAAGGCACATGCTGACATCATTGGTGAATGTTGTGGCGGGTGCTTGCTTGTCTTTGAGGCTTTTGGCGGGTTGGGGCAATTTTTGGGCCGCAGTTTCTCGTAGTTCAATTTTTAGACATCCATATTTCTTGGTTTTTATTGGATGTCTTTGATCTGTTTACAATTTATGGGTGTCTGATATTTGTTTTAATCTATGGATGTCTTTTATTTTGTCGATTTCATGCTTTAGACATCCATATTTATGGACTTTTTTTGGATGTCTTTGATCATTTCTTAATCTCTGGATGTCTTAGATTCTTCTTAGATTCTTCTCTGGATGTCTTTGATCATTTTTTCGTGGATTTTTTCAGGTTTTTGGATGTCTTGAATATCCGGTTTGAATATCCTAGATTTTTTCCACATACAAAAAAGCCCCGCAATAGCGAGGCTTTTTTCTGGTTCTAATGGTGCCCGAGGCCGGAATCGAACCGGCACGACCGTAAAGTCGAGGGATTTTAAGTCCCTTGTGTCTACCAATTTCACCACTCGGGCTACAGACGTAGTCATTACACAGCCGTCTGTAAAAAACAACCGCAGCGCTCTACCCAATTCAGTACGCACTACGATAGTAAAATGGAGGCGAGTACCGGAGTCGAACCGGTCTATATGGAGTTGCAGTCCACTGCATAACCGCTTTGCTAACTCGCCTTTAATTCTCTATTTCAAGAGCAGCTCTCTCTTTCAAAAGAGAGGAGCGGGAAACGAAACTGGAGCGGGAAACGAGACTCGAACTCGCGACCCCAACCTTGGCAAGGTTGTGCTCTACCAACTGAGCTATTCCCGCACTGAGTGCTTCACCACTCTTCCCGACATTGCTGCCGGGAACGCTGGCTATTCTATTGATACAGCTTTTCTTGTCAAGCAGGATTCAGCAATTACTCGAATAAATAAAGCGTTCGCCAGCTGCGAAAGCTTCAGTTACCCGATTTAAACGGGCTCAGATCCGGCCATGCCGCCCGCAAATAGACAAACATCGACCAGATAGTCAGTACGGCAGCAATCTGCAACAGAATAAGCCCGCCAATACCAAAAATACCTTCCTCCATTCTGGTGGCCACCAAAAGAAGGGTGATCGAAGCCATCTGAGCTGTCGTTTTCAACTTGCCAATAAAACTGACCGCGACACTGGTACGTTTACCCAGCTCCGCCATCCATTCGCGTAGTGCCGAGATGACAATCTCCCGCCCAATAATAATCAGACCCGGCACGGTCATCATCGGGTTGTCAAACTTCTCAATCAGAATGGCCAGAGCAACTGCAACCATCACCTTGTCTACGACAGGATCGAGGAAGGCACCAAAGGGCGTCGTCTGATTCAGTCGCCGCGCTAAGTATCCATCGAACCAGTCCGTGAGCGCAGCCACCAGAAAAATGGAGGCTGACAGCCAGTTCGTCCAGCTGAAGGGCAGGTAATGCACCATCACAATGACCGGGATGAGAAAGAGTCTGAGGGAGGTCAAAATGTTTGGAATATTCATGATAATTTACGGCTAACCCTTATTCCCTGGCATAAAACAAACCAGCGCCAGAGTCTATCAGTTCACAGGAGCGAATGGCATAGCCCGTTCGCATTCCCTCAAGACAAACGTTTACTGCAATGCGTCCAGAATCTGCTGTGCCAGTGTCCTGCTAACCCCATGAACCTTGGCAATCTCATTGACCGTCGATTCGCGAATAACTTTCACACTGCCAAAAAAAGCCAGCAGGGCCGCCCGGCGCTTAGCGCCCACGCCCGGAATATCTTCCAACAGGGAGCGGCTGCGCTTTTTATCTCGACGGTGACGGTGACCGGTGATGGCAAAACGGTGCGATTCATCACGCACCTGCTGTACCAAAAGCAGACCCGGCGTATTGCCCTCCAGTGCGTACTCTTTACCGGTATGACCATTGATCAACACCTCAAGACCGGGCCTGCGGGTCTCCCCTTTGGCGACCCCAAACGTCACAACATGCTCCAGATCCAGACGTTTCATAACTTCCATGGCTTTATTAAGCTGCCCCTTCCCGCCATCGATTAACAGCAGATCAGGCAGCACACCGCCCTCCCCCGTTGTTTGACGCTCATCCAGTACACGACGATAACGCCGTTCAACGGCCTGAGCGATAGCCGCATAATCATCACCAGGAGTGATTCCCTTGATATTAAAACGACGATAGTCGCTTTTACACGCCCCTTTTTCATCAAAGACGACACAGGAGGCAACCGTGCCCTCACCCATGGTATGACTAATATCAAAACACTCTATACGTCGAGGGATTTCAGCCAGCTCAAGCGCTTTATGCAGCGACAAAAACCGTTCGTGGATATTGCGTCGATCCGCCAGATGACTACTCAGTGTATGCTGTGCATTACGCTCTGCCAGTGCCAACCACTCTCTCCGCTCACCGCGCACATTATGACGCAGTTTGACGGTACGTCCGGCAATCGTGCGTATCGCCTCAGAGAGCGCCTCATGTCCGGTGATCGCCACGGGCAGAATAATATCTCTGGGGAAGTCCCGCTTATCCGCCAGACTGATATAGAATTGCCCGAGAAAACTCTCAAGATTCTCAGCAGGATCGCTGCCCACGGAGAAGTCCGGAAAGAAGCTGCGTGTGCCAAGAACCCGCCCCTGACGAACAAAGACAACAAAAACACAACTGCCGCCGTTTTCCTGCACCAGACCAAAAATATCCGCATCACCGGACTCTACCGAGATAATCTGCTTCTCCTGCACCTTACGCAGATGGTGAACGCTGTCCCGATAACCGGCCGCTGCCTCAAACTCCAGCCTGGCCGAGGCCTCTTCCATACGCCGGATCAGATCAAAGACCAGCTGCTGACTTCGACCCTCAAGAAAATCCTTCGAATCCTGCACATCCTGCCCGTACAGGTCGGCATCGACCAGCCCGACACAGGGAGCCTTGCAGCGGTTGATCTGATACTGCAGACAAGGACGGTTGCGATTGCGGAAATAGGCATTCTCACATTGTCGTACACGAAAGACCTTCTGTAACAACACCAGACTTTCACGCGCCGCCCCGGCACTGGGATAGGGGCCAAAGTAACGTCCCTTCTTCCTTTTGGTACCCCGGTGCAGTGAAAGCCGTGGCCACTCGTCGTCTGAAAGATGAATGTAAGGGTAGGACTTGTCATCCCGCAGCAGAATATTGTACGGCGGCCGGTTCGCCTTGATCAGGTTCTGCTCGAGAATCAGCGCCTCTCCCTCACTATTGGTGACAATCGTCTCAATAGCCTGAATTTTAGCCACCAGCGCTTCCGTTTTCACACTGCGACCCTGAGGGCGGAAATAGCTGGCCAGTCGGCTTTTCAGGGATTTTGCTTTGCCGATATAGAGGGTTTTGCCACCAGCACCGATCATTCGATAGACACCAGGACGGGTAGATGCTGACTGCAAAAAGGCTTTGTGATCGAACCGGTCGGGGGGAGGCGAAGGGCGGTTCGACGATGCTTGATCCGACGATGGTTGATCCGATGTGTTATCAGGTACAGAAGATGACATAACAAACAGCCGCAATTGTATCCGTCAAGATTACCTGTCCGCCAAGGGTTCGGGAAGAACAGCGACATCGAAGCAACCCACTTTAATAATGCCGTGCTGCATGGCGAGTCGAGTCAGGGCGACATCACTGCTGACCCCCAGTTTCTCGAAAATACGGTAGCGATAGCTATTCACCGTCTTGGCTCCAATGCCCATACAAGCCCCAATATCAATCGCCTTGTGGCAATCGATAACCATGGTAGCCACCTGAAACTCTTGAGGGGAGAGCCTGTCAAAGGGATTTTCGCTCTCGGATTCCAGAGCGGCGATGGCAAGTTCACGGGCAACGTCACTACAGATATAGCGCTTGCCGCTGACTACGGCATGCAGACAGCGGATCATCTCGGCAAGACTTCCGCCCTTGGTCAGATATCCCTTGGCCCCTGCTTCGATAATTTTACGGGCATAAACCAGATCATCCACGCTGGAAAGAGCAATGACTTTAATCTCAGGTCTACTGGCTGCCAGTCGTCTGGTCGCTTCCAGCCCACCCATACCCGGCATTAGAATATCCATAAACACCACATCCACAGAGTTCTTGCGACAGAAGACCAGTGCCTCCTCTCCAGAGCAGGCCTCACCGACCACCTTCAAGTTGTCGAACTCTTTCAACATCAGAGTGATGCCATAACGCACCAGATCATGGTCATCCGCCACCAGAATACGCGTAGAAGCCACCGATCACTCCATTATTATTGTTATTACTATTTCTGGTATCCCGCTACTGCCGACAGGAAGGCTTCAATGAGGATAACACCGTTGGCTTCAGGAAGGGAATGCTGCAACCGCCCCTGACAGGATCTGACTCTTCTCTTCCCTACTCCACACGCTACAACATACGCTACAACATACGCTACAACACACCAGACAACGGATACCCCTGCAAGTTCTCAATGATTACCCATAAAAAAGCCAGGACAAGCCTGGCAAAAAAAATGGGACGCAATCAACCAACAATTTCCAGCACTTCCACCTCAAACGCCAATACAGCGTAAGGAGGTATGGAACCGGCACCGCTGGCACCGTAGGCCAGTTCATGAGGGATGGTCAGTTTAAACTTGTCGCCGATAACCATCAGCTGCAGAGCCTCAACCCAGCCTGCGATCACGCCTGTTACAGGAAAAGTAGCCGGATCGTTACGTTCTACAGAGCTATCGAACACAGAGCCATCCATCAAAGTACCGTGATAGTGTACTTTTACAGAGTTCTCTTTAGAGACCTGCTCGCCATCACCTTTCTTCAGCACTTCGTACTGCAGACCGGATTCGGTCACGGTCACGCCTTCACGGGTAGCGTTGGCGTCCAAAAACTCACGGCCTGCATCAATGACATGCGCGGCACGAGCCTCATCGGCTTCACGCATTTTCTGGCTGATCACTTGAAAAGCTTCGGTGATTTCGTTAGGCGCTACAGCATATTCCATGCCCTGCAAGGCATCCGCCAGCCCCTGCTGCACGGTTGCGATATCCAGACCGTCGAAGGACTGACGGGAGAGCTGATCACCAATCTGGCGACCTACACCATAACTTGCCTTGAGCTCTGCGGTTTCGTATTGAGACATTAGTACTAATTCTGTTAAAAAAAAGATCGGGAAGTCTGCGGGAAAAAAAAACCAAACACAAGAAAATGAGTAACAGCACAGTTTGAACGGGCTACACTCTCAAACAAACTCAATTCTCACAATGACAAAAAAACACTCGACTTACCCCCCACTACGGCCGTCGGCCATCTCTACTACAATCCATCACCCAACAATGATGTCAGGTGATAATAATCATGTATTCAGTCAAATCTCTTGCTCTTTGTCTTACCGTATTGACTACCTCCCTGCCGGCTCCTGCCTGTGAGCAAGGATTTCCCCGCGAGCGACTGGACGCCGAACAGCTTCAGGACGATTTCAACTTTAAAATAAACAATGATGAAGTGTTCGACACTATGCCAACAGTCCCCCCGCCGACGCCGAAATGGACAATGGCTCCGTTTTATGAGAGCCATCTACCAATACTGAGAGTCTATTATTGAGAGTCTATTATTGAGAACCTATTATTGAGAACCTATTATTGAGA
>CAMRBW010000103.1 GCA_947040555.1 uncultured Oceanospirillales bacterium
CATGCCCTGAAACCAGTTTTGCCCTTGCTTCTCAGCGAAAGTTTGCATTGCCGCCAATTGACCAATCGCACGTCGGAAACGGTTATTCCAGCCTATCGTTTTTAGCCATTCTTTTTCATCTATTCCCAAGCGGGGGCACTGGGCTCACACTATTCGTTCAGCGAAATAAAGCGCAAGGAACCCTTGCCATATCACGACAGTCACTGTTCAAAAAGTGTAGGCACATTTTAAAGCTGATTGGCTACAAGCCAGTAATATCAAGGGGATCATATGAGAAACGATTGATTTTGCCTATAAAACTTGAGGAGTTACTCGTGACAGCCCGGTGCTGGTTTTGGCTCTATTTTAGTCGGTCAAATGGTGTGAGCCCAGTACCAATATGTGTGGAGATGGCGGATGCGGACATGACAGTTTCCCGATGGGTAAATGCTGCTGGGGTTAATGTTGTAGTATTTACTTATAACCGGGTGGGAAAAGCAATGGTGAAAAAGGTTACTTCACTCTACCAATAAGGGGAGCCATCAAGATCAACATCTTCCAACTTAAGATCATTCTTTTTAATACCGCATTCGTTTAATTCATCTTTACATTCATGATAGAAATCTTTAATAGCGTTCTTTACCTTACCCGTAATCAGATTGTGATTTCTCAGAATTTTCAAAACGTCCTTTGAGCTTTTACCTATGAGAGATTCTCTGTTAAAGTCTATTTTTGTGATTTCTGCATCTATTGCTTTGTATACATCCATGTCGAACTCAGCTTTCAATTTGTTTTTGTCATAATTTTCAGCAATCCTCGTCTTTTTTGAACCATTGACGTTCCCTTCATGGGCATATGTTTTTCCATACTCTATATTTACATTATCCCATCCAACTGTTTTTTTATTTTTTTCATGACTTTGTTGATTAACTTCAGGTAACTGAGTTTGCTCTTCGTCTTTATAGTCATTTTCTTCAACAGTTTGTTGTTGTGTTTTTATCTCTTGCTGTGAGGAAAGGTTATGCTGTTCTGCCTGCACTGCTTTTTCTGGGTGATTTTGTTGTAAGTCCTCAGAAACTACTGGCAAATTTGAATTTCCAGAGTTCTGATCCCCGTAAACACTGGAAGGAGGAATTAGAACCAAATCTTCCAGTGGTTTTTGAGCACTTACATTTTGTTGCACCTCACGATTGTGTGCATAACTTTCACGATTTGATGTTTTAATGGTAGTAGGGCGGTTCCTGTTTATCTGTGAAAATATCGGCTTCTTTTGTAATTCAACCTTTCTACTGAAAAGAGACTTTGGCAGGAAGTTTTTTATAATCGCAACAATCTTTTTAAACTCACCCGTTATTGTTGGGTGTTGTCGCTTTAACCTCCTCGTAACGAACTTCGCTGTTTTTGCTTCACTATTACCACTGGCTGGTCCATTATTATTTATATAAACCCGCCCTTGCGAAGCACCATTAATACCATTGCTCGCCATACTCTACACTTCCTTGTTATCCCTAACCCTTAATTGTAATACTTTTTTGACTCACTAAATGAAATTAAAAAAGCGCCGGTAACCCAAACGGCTTACCGACGCACTCTCTACCTGCAAAATGCCCCACAAAGCGCTCTACGGCGACTTTCAGGCCGTCAATAAATCGCCGTCATCCAGCAGCAGCGTAGAGGTAGTGGGCCAAATGTGTGTTTTCCCTGTGCTCAGCCCTTGCAGACAAAGACCACCAGAGGCACAGAGTACACATTATGACCAGGCCTCAATCATTATGTCTGGTCATAGGTACTGGATCAGAGGCAAAAAAGGGATATCCATAGATTATTTACAAAATATGGATGTCCCCTATGTACCGCCCATGTACCGCAGCGCCTGATTCAGAACTGTGGGGATTTAATGATCCACAATCATATTTTGATCAGCCTGTAACAGAGAAAAATACAGCAGGGCATCGATCAGCTCCTGGGTGGTGATCTCCCCGTGGTGCAGTTTTTCGGCAAGAAAGCTTTTGGTCTCTTTTCCTGAGGCTTTGGCATCAGTCAGCAGGATTTCAAGGCGGGCGATATCGGTCTGGATCTGAACGGGTTTTGTCGTCTGATCAGTGTGACTCATGGTTGAGGCTCCCCCTTTTCGGGTTGTTATTGTTATCTCCAGTCTACGGGCACACAAAAAAACAGGCAACCATTGCCTGTTGACAACGGCAGCGCTACTCTTTCACTGAAAGTTCGCTAAAAAGTTTGTGATTACTTCAATACTATCCTCCTTCCCTAATAATTCGGGTATTTCCTTAAGAAAAGATTTGACTGTATTTATGGTTTCGTCACCCTATTCCCAGAATATATAACTGTCATTTTTGGTCATTATCTCTATGATATTTAGACAGAACTTCTCTGTCTCATTGGTGTCCTCCGGAATTTCCGTTTTACCCTTGCCAGCGGTGTTTTTCAACAAAAATCTCACCTTGAGTAAGGCTACTGTTATGGCTTCGCTTATTTCTTCGTTCTCGCAATGACTCTCTTTATACATGGAGGCAAGATTACGTATATCTTTTAAAGACCATAAAGGCTCTGTTGCCTTTAATGGTTGGTCATCCTGTGAGGCCTCTAAAACCGAGGGAAAACTTCTTGAAGACTCTTGGAGTTCTGTAGAACATGGTGTGTTTTTCGTCGGTGCTTGTTTGAGGAGTTCCTTACTGATTTTTTCCCAGACAACTTCTTTTAATCTGTCGCTCGTGGTGTTTTTTTTGGCGATATCAGGCAGATTTTCAGGTGTCCACAGGTACTTATCCCAATCTTCTATCATATCTGCCAGGTCATCTTTTTTTATATCTGTTGTGGTTCTTTCCAGCAGCTGGACAGGGTTAGGTTTGGAATGTGACCTGGATGTGGAGCATGTGGGCAATTCTTCCATATGAGAAATTGACAATTTACTCATAGAACTTGTTAGTTCGCTAATGGCTACTTCGGCCTCTGATAAAAGTTTTTTCAACACTTTTTTATCATCATCCATGTACTTACTTTTGATTACCTTTTGTAGAGATTTTTTCAGTTCTGTTAGTTTTTCCTCGGAAACATTCTTCAGAGACCGTTTAGAGATGCATTCAGCAACAAAGTTTAATGCTGCCTTGCATTTTTGTATTTTTTCAGTATTTTTCGAAGCTTTTAATACGGTACTTCTTGTAAGAAACATATTGTGTGAGAGGTCTATGATTAACTTGATCAGATTCTCTAATGTCGTCCCTTTAAAATCGATATGATTTTCGTCAATCTTCGCTACATGGTCTATTAAATCCAGAAGCATTTATTTATTACTTTTTTTAAAAAAATGTCCTTGAGAAATAAAGTTACTAATGCCATCAGCCACTATTTTGGAACACTCATTACCATCTATTAGAGTCGATGCAAGGACAGGGCAACAGTCACCCGACCTTTTCATAGCCAACAGGTAAGAAGAGGAGGAGGAGGAGGAGGTAAGAAGTGTAGTAATAACAAATAACAAAACACAGGGGTATTTTTTTTTGCATGGGGCAACCACCGCGATCATCAAAGTAGAACACAGTGAAGGAAACCGGTGCATATTTTGCAAGTTTTTTATGGAAACAAAAAAAACAGGCAACCACTGTCTGCTAATAACAGAATGTGGTTGCCTGTCCGGTAGTGACCTTATTTCATGGCATCCGTAATAGATGCAGAGAAATCAGTTAAAACGCTTACCGTGATACTTAGGATTCTTCAGGTTCTCCAGAGAGAAGATCAGATCCAGTTCCGCCGCGTCCAGCAGACCGCGCTCCAGAACCACTTCACGTACGCTGCGGCCAGTCTGGGCACAGATACGGCCAACGATATCACCTTCATGGTGACCGATGTGTGGGTTCAGGTAGGTGATGATGCCGATAGAGTTCATCACCATCTGCTCGCAGATTTCGCGGTTGGCGGTGATGCCTTCCACGCACTTCTCGCGCAGGCTGGTGCAGGCGTTGCCCAGCAGGTTCAGGGACTCGAACAGGCTCTGGGCGATCACAGGTTCCATCACGTTCAGCTGCAGCTGACCGGCTTCCGCCGCCATGGTCACAGTGATGTCGTTACCGATCACCTTGAAGCACACCTGGTTAACAACCTCTGGAATGACAGGGTTAACCTTGGCAGGCATGATGGAAGAACCGGCCTGCATTTCTGGCAGATTGATCTCTTTCAGCCCAGTACGTGGGCCGGAAGAGAGCAGACGCAGGTCGTTACAGATCTTGGACAGTTTAACGGCCATACGCTTCAGAGCGCTGTGCAGCATCACGTAAGCGCCACAGTCGGAGGTCGCTTCGATCAGGTCTGCGGCAGGCACGTAAGCGTCGCCGGTGATTTCGGCCAGCTTGCTGATCGCCAGAGCGGAGTAGCCCTCAACAGCGTTCAGGCCAGTACCGATAGCGGTAGCGCCCAGGTTGATCTCCAGCAGCAGCTCGCGGCACATCTGGATGATCTTGATCTCTTCACGCAGGGTCACGGCAAAGGCGTGGAATTCCTGGCCCAGAGTCATAGGCACAGCGTCCTGCAGCTGGGTACGACCCATCTTCAGAATGTCGTTGAACTCGGTAGCCTTGGTATCGAACGCTTCGATCAGCAGTTCCAGGTTGCCCAGTACAGTCGCTACGGAGTTGTATACAGAAACGCGGAAACCGGTAGGGTAAGCGTCGTTGGTAGACTGACTTCTGTTAACGTGATCGTTAGGGTTGATGATGTGATACTCACCTTTCTCACGACCCATCAGTTCCAGCGCCAGGTTGGCGATCACTTCGTTGGTGTTCATGTTAACGGAAGTGCCGGCACCACCCTGGAAGGAATCAACAGGGAACTGGTCCATGCAACGGCCCGTTTCCAGAATCACATCACAGGCCTTAACGATGTACTCACCCACTTCTGCAGGAATAGAGCCCAGTTCGGTGTTGGCCAGAGCCGCAGCCTTCTTGGTCAGTACCATGCCACGGATGAATTCCGGTGCATCGTTGATGGTTTCACGGCTGATCTTGAAGTTGTTCATGGCACGCAGAGTGTGAACGCCGTAGTAAGCCTCAGCAGGAACGTCCATGAAGCCGAGCAGGTCTTCTTCCTTGCGAAATTGCATATTTGTACTCACCAAAAAAAATGGTCTAAAAAAGTGAGCCGGCGCAGTAGGTCAGGTAGATCAACACGGTGGTTCAACACAGAGCGAACTGGCAGCTCGTTAACAAGTGGCGCAAAGCTACGGATTTTTGGTTATGCGTTTATTGATCTAAGTCGTGGTTTTGATGGATTTTGAGTTTTTAGCTTTGTTGGAAAGTTGTCGTAATGCTTCCTGCCGCCAGTTTTCTATACAAACTTGAAAGAAAGTTGCTGCGTACAGATAAATTTCTGGTTTTATTTTGATATTGGACGTAACGACCAATGTCGTTTTACTGGCAACCTGGCTGTGGCCAGAAGAACATGAGCGATGATCATCAGGATTTCGGTAACCGTCATTGTTGCAGCGTACGCTCTAGTGCCGTACAGCGTGAAAACCCGTGACAATATTCGTTGAAAAACACCGATAGTCTCGCCCCTCAGGGACAGAGATCCGGTATGTGTCAGATCAGATTTAAACGTCTGCATTTTTATCGAATAGTTGGCGTCTGTTTTGCTGAAGTTGTTATAAATGGTTGATTTTTCCGATAAAATTACAGTCCTAATGTGATCGGTTTGTTACAAGTTTTGATCTGGCTCAATTCATTAACTTTCACGATGGTTACTATCTCCTGCGCGTTTCAGTCTCGTCCGACAACCTGAAAGTATGGGCCGACTGTTTGATTTCAAATTTTAATAATTAAGGTCGTGGCGATGGTCTGGTTACAACTGGGTGTTGTGTTAGCGTTTATTTATCTGGGTGCCCGCCTGGGAAGTATCGGTATCGGTTTTGCCGGTGCTGTTGGTGTAGGTGTGCTATCACTGGTTTTTGGACTGGAACCAGGTAGTATTCCTGTCGATGTTATTCTGATAATTATGTCTGTTATCGGTGCCGTTGCTGCCATGCAGGTCGCCGGTGGTCTGGATTATCTGGTTGATCTCGCTGAGCGGGTTCTGCGCAGCAATCCGGGGCATATTACCTTCCTCGCCCCTATTGTTACCTACGTTATGACCATGCTGGCCGGTACCGGTCATACGGCGTATTCCACACTGCCGGTTATTGCTGAAGTGGCCCACGAGAACGGCGTTCGTCCTTCCCGTCCGCTGAGTATCGCGGTTATCGCCTCTCAGGTTGCCATTACTGCCTCTCCGGTATCTGCGGCCGTTGTCGTATTTAGTGGCTTCCTGGAACCTTATGGTGTGGGTTACCTGGATCTACTGATGATCTGCATCCCAACCACGTTCGTGGCTATTATGCTGACCTCTGTGGTCTGTAACTTCCTGGGTGTGGATCTGGACAAAGATCCTGTTTATCAGGAGCGTCTGCAAAAAGGTCTGATCAAGAAGCGTGAAGGCGAGAAGCGTGTCATCAAAGACACCGGTCGTACGTCTGTTATTATCTTCCTGATGGCGATTGTTGCGGTTGTTATCTACGCCACTATGATCAGCAAAAACGTAGGCATTATCGAAAATCCTGTGCTGCCCCGTGACAGCGCGATCATGATATTCATGCTGGCAGCGGCCACCTTGATCACCATGATCACCAAGATCGATTCTTCCGATATTCTGAACGCTGCGACGTTCAAGTCCGGCATGAGCGCCTGTGTCTGCGTACTGGGCGTAGCCTGGTTGGGTAACACCTTTGTTGGTGCTCATATGGAGTCTATCAAGACGGTGGCCGGTGACTTGCTTGCGAGCTATCCATGGTTGCTGGCGGTAACCCTGTTCTTCGCCTCCATGCTGCTCTACTCGCAGGCTGCGACAACCCGCGCCCTGATGCCTGCAGCGTTGCTGCTGGTAGAACCAACGACAGCTATCGCCTCTTTTGCTGCGGTGAGTGCCCTGTTTGTTTTACCAACTTACCCTACACTGCTGGCCGCTGTAGAAATGGACGACACCGGTTCTACTCGTATCGGTAACCTGGTGTTTAACCATCCATTCTTTGTTCCTGGCGTTATCTGTATTACCCTATGCGTCGCACTCGGCTTTGTCGTTGCACCTCTGGTAATCTGAGTCTGATTTTACCCTCAATATGCCCCATTCAAAAACTGGGGCATTTGCTTTTTGAGATGTCCATGCAGATTGTAAATGCTGATATTGTGATTGTAGGAGCGGGTGGCGCAGGTCTTCGTGCCGCCATCGCTGCTGCTGAGAAAAACCCTGACCTGAATATCGCTCTGATATCCAAGGTCTACCCGATGCGTAGCCACACCGTGGCCGCAGAAGGTGGTTCCGCGGGTGTGGTTCAATCCCACGATTCCCTGGAACACCACTTTCAAGATACCGTCGCCGGTGGTGACTGGTTGTGTGACCAGGACACTGTCGACTACTTCGTCTCTCATTCTACTGAAGAGATGGTACGTCTGGAAAACTGGGGCTGCCCATGGAACCGCAAAGACGACGGCACCGTTAACGTACGTGCTTTCGGTGGTATGAAAATTGAGCGTACCTGGTTTGCCGCTGACAAGTCCGGCTTCCATATGCTCCATACCCTGTACCAGACCTCTATCAAGTACCCTCAAATCAAGCGTTTTGATGAGTACTTCGCCACTGACCTGATCGTTGAAGACGGTCGTGCTCAGGGTGTGGTTGCTATCGAGATCGCTACCGGTGAGCCAAAGACCTTCCTGGGTCGCTCTGTCGTGTTCGCAACAGGCGGCTCTGGTCGTACGTTCCGCTTTAATACGAACGGTGCCATCGTAACGGGCGACGGCCACGCCATGGCGTTCCGTGCCGGCGCAGCCCTGCGTGATATGGAGTTCGTTCAGTACCATCCAACCGGTCTGCCCGGTTCCGGTGTACTGATGACCGAAGGCTGTCGTGGTGAAGGTGGTATCCTGCTGAACAAAGATGGCTACCGCTACCTGCAAGACTACGGTCTGGGACCAGAGACTCCGGTTGGCGAGCCCAAGAACAAGTACATGGAACTTGGCCCGCGTGACCGTCTGTCCCAGGCGTTCTGGCACGAACAGCGCAAGGGTCGCACCATTGAAACGCCACTAGGCGACGCTGTTCATCTGGATCTGCGTCATCTGGGCAAAGAGAAGCTGATGGAGCGTCTGCCACTGATCTGCTCTCTGGCCAAGAACTACCTGGGCGTTGACCCAGTAACCGATCCTGTTCCTGTACGTCCTGCGGTGCACTACACCATGGGTGGTATTCGCGCCAACATCGATGGCTCTACCGGCATTCCTGGTCTGTATGTAGCGGGCGAGTGTGCCTCCAACGGTATGCACGGCGCTAATCGTCTGGGTTCCAACTCTCTGGCAGAAACTGTCGTCTTCGGCAAAGTTGCCGGTGAGAGCGCGGTAGACTTCGCCTCTCAGGCGACTCAATCCGATGAGAAGCTGCTGACCGAACAGGCACGTAGCCATCTGGCTCGCATTGAAGCGATGCGTAATGCCAACGGGTCCGAGAAGGCGTCGCATATCCGTCACGAAATGGTTAAGACCATGGAGAAAACTCTGGGTATCTACCGTATCGGTGAAGAGATGCAACAGGGTGTGGATAAGCTGGCGGAACTGCGCGAGCGTCTCAAGAACATCAAGGTAGAAGACAAGACCAGGGTCTTCAATACCGAACTGCTGCTGGCGTTCGAGCTGGAAAGCTCTCTGACTGTGGCCGAAGCTATGGCTGTTGGCGCGTTGAACCGTAAGGAATCTCGCGGTGCGCACCAGCGTCTGGATGGCTTTGAAGAGCGTGATGACGAAAACTTCCTCAAGCATACCCTGACCTACTTCAACGGTGATGCGGCTCCTCGCATTGAGTATGAAGATGTCAACATCACTCGCTATCAGCCAGCAGTTCGCGCCTACGGTGCGGCTGGTGAAGCGGAAAAGTAAGGGCGCTTGGAAAGGATGACTGCCGTGAGTGAGAAAACCATTAAACTCGAAATCCTCCGTTACAACCCGGAGGTTGATCAGGAGCCGAATTTCGGCACCTTTGAAATTCCTTATAACGAAGCATGGTCCCTGCTGGACGCGCTGGAATACATCAAGGATGAGCTGGATTCCAGCCTGACCTACCGCTGGTCCTGCCGTATGGCGGTATGCGGCAGCTGTGGTATGGTGGTGAACGGTCGTCCGCAGCTGGGTTGCGAAACCTTCCTGCGTGACTCCTACCCCAACACCATCCGTGTTGAGCCGCTGGCTAACTTCCCGATCGAGAAAGATCTGGTTGTTGATGCGTCCACCTTCATTGAGAAGCTGGAAGCGGTGAAGCCTTACATCATCGACGCTGTTGATGCTATGGAAGCTGAGCCTGCCAGGAAGATCATCCCAACTACAAAGACGTCGCTGGGTACCTTCAAGCAGACCCCTAAGGAAATGGGTCTGTTCAAGCAGTTCTCCATGTGTATCAACTGCATGCTGTGCTACTCCGCCTGTCCGCAGATGGGTCTGAACCCAATGTTCACCGGCCCTGCGGCACTGGCTATTGGTCATCGTTACAACCTGGACAGCCGTGACCACGGTACTGATCAGCGTACCGAAGTGATCCAGGACAAGAACGGTGTCTGGTCCTGTACCTTTGTGGGTTACTGTTCTGAAGTGTGTCCGAAGAACGTTGATCCGGCTGCCGCCATCAACCAGAACAAGGCTCAGGGCGCTCAGGATTGGGCACTTTCCTTCCTGATGCCTCGCAAGGGAGAAAAGTGATGAGTCGTCGTCCTTATATACGACCAATGCCTGCTAACTGGTTTATGGAAAAACCAGCCTACAAGTTCTACATGCTGCGTGAAGCCAGCTGTGTGTTTAACCTGGTTTACAGCCTCAACCTGTTCGCCGGTCTGGTTCAGCTGGTCCGTGGTGCCGATGCCTGGAACGGCTGGCTGGCCGTGCAGAGCAATGCGACCATGGTCGTATTTGCTGTGATCACTCTGGCGATGACTCTGCTGCACGCAGTGACCTTTATCAACATGGCTCCCAGGGTTTCTCCCCAGCAGCTGCGCAAGATGATTCCAGACAACATTGTTCGTGCAGTGATGTTTGCCGGTCTTGCCGCTGTAAGTGCAGTTATTGTTGGTTTAGCTTACATGGGGGCGTTCTGATGAAGCCTGAGAACAGACATATCGAACCACTGCTGTGGAGCCTGTTCGGCGCCGGCGGCATGACCATCGCCTTCCTGGTGCCGGCGGTGATTCTGGTGGTTGGTATCCTGATGCCCATGGGCCTTCTGCCTGCGGAAGCCCTCTCCTATGAGCGTATGTCTGCGTTCTTCCTGGATAGCTGGATCGGTAAACTGAGCGCTATCGCTCTGTTGGTACCCGGCTACTGGGGCTGCATCCACCGTGTTTATCACGGCATGCACGACCTGCAGATTCACACCAATGAGAAGGTGAAGCTGGGCTGCTATGGTAGCGTGCTGGTACTGAGCATTGTGACTGTAATGCTGGTACTTTTTGGTTAAGTAGCCGGTTAACAGTCGTGTAAAAAAACGGCCCCGTATCTTGTGCAGATGCGGGGCCGTTTTGTATCTACTCCGACACTTATTTTTTTATAAAACAGCCATGATGGTAAAACACCGGCAAATGACGTTGCCGAATACAAAAGGTTGTTCTTTAATTGGATGCTCAGGTTGAAATATGCGAAGTGAAAGATGTTGCCGAATATACGCCCCACCATCGGATCCTTCGCGATAGTTTTTATCAAATTGTGTGTTGTCTTGATTATTCCGCTTGCTGCATGGGGAGGACTGGTGGGGACTGACTATAGCACTGCGTTCATGCCAGTTTATTATGATATATCTCAGCAGAAAGGGTATTATTTACATCCGCTGCAAGGACCTGCACCTCCGACGCAAGGAACTTATGCACCTCAGACGCAACATGTTGCTTATG
>CAMRBW010000104.1 GCA_947040555.1 uncultured Oceanospirillales bacterium
TGAGGTTAAAAAAGCCTCGGAACCTGAGGTTAAAAAAGCCTCGGAACCTAAAGTTCGGTTTTATCCTGATCCTGATCCTAAACTTGATCCTTATCCTGAACTTGATCCTTATGATCTTCACGACCTCTTTACTGCTCGTCCCGTTAATAGAGGCATGCGTCCTTCCACAAATCCTTTTGATTTTCACGATCGCCCTGAGGTTGGCAAAATTGAATATTTCAATGACGAGGTTAAAGAAATAAGTGATATAGGATTTTGGTTTCTTGTTTCGCTGATGGACAATAAAAATATGGATGATAAAACCATTGCCGAAAAGTTCAGAAGTTATATTAGCCGGTTCAATATTTTTGAAGGCAGGCATATTGTAGATATTATCAACAATATTGAAGAAGCCAGCAAAAATAGTGGTGGCATGAGTCCAGAATTGAAAGAAAACCTCGTTGATGAAATCAGAGAAGAGCTATTGACACCAATAACAGAACAGTTACTGGCACAATTTTTTTACGAGAACGCGGATAATGCTAAGGCTTTCAGTGAGAGCCTTACTGATATGTTCAAGTCAGACACGAATTTCATCCTGTCACTGGAGCGTCTTTGTCCTGGAATTCTGGGTCGGAAAGAAATGTATTTTGGTGAGGCTGACTACAATAAAATAAAGGAAATTATTAATCGTGAGTTGGTACGAGGCAATCAAAAAATTGGTAATCCTAATCCTAATCCTAATCCATTAGACAGGAGGCAGAGTAGCCATGATGAACCGTTCAATAATTTGTATAACACACTGAAAAGCAAGTACAGCTCCTGGACCGATGACGGTGAACTGCTCAAGGAGGAACCGGGCAATGTTGATGACAAAGCCGTCTATGCTGGGATTTTGTATCTTGAGGCTCTCCTTGAGATAGAAGGTGTGGAAGACAAGACGATTGTGCAGAATTTCAAGAATTTTATTAATCGTTCAGAAGTTGATGGTGAACAGGTTGCCCAGATTTTCTATGAGGTTGAAAAGTCTCCTTCGGGAATCCGTGAGGAGCTGAAGAGCAAGCTTGTTGACAATGCCCAAGATGTTTTGTACGCCAAAGTTACTGATGATTTTCTGGAGCACGTTTACTATACCCATCATGGTGATTTGTATGGTTTTAGTGATCCACTGAATATTCTGTTCTTTTCCGATTCCGATGATGCGGCGTTTATTCAGGCGCTGCAGAGCTACCCTGACATGCTCGCCACACACAAAGTTCATCTGGATAGCAATGGGGTGCAGAAGATAAGGGAACATCTTAAACAACGCCTGAGTAATGATGAAAAGCTTGATGCTTACAAACTGCATGCGCTTTTAGAGCGTGAATCCGGATCTTTAGAGAGTAAATATGGACCTTTAGAGAATAAAAACGGAGGCATTCTGAAAGTCAATCCTTCACAGAAAAACGTGGTTACACCCGATGGGCTCCATGATGTAGCCATCGGACCTTTTTTGAGTAATAAGGGGCGGATAAGTCTTGACGCCTTACATCTGTCTGAGCTGATGACTAAACATCAGAATAACGATGTTATTGTCCGGGAGTTTGTGGAATACATAGGGAGTCACAATCCTGTACCTCACAGTTATTTACTCGAACAGATTTTTAAAGCTGTTGGTAAAGATCATTCCGAGGCCGGGGATGTCAGCAAAGAATTGAAAGCAGCCATTTTAGACAGTGCGCGTGAGACATACGGCGATAACACAACCCTGGCAGCTTTATATCTGTCTGAACTTATCCAGGATATTAAGGATAATAAGATCATTACCAAAATGTTTATGAAATATTTTGAATCCTACACCACTTCTTCCGGAGTCGTGATATATAACGATGCCAACGATATCCAACGTATTTTCGATCACCAGAAGATGTGCAGTATAAGTGATGAACTGAAAAATAGTATCATGCGTTACTTCTAAACAGGCAGAATGCGTCGCCCGGGCAGAAGGCACAAATAACACAACTCCATCACAGGACACTGTACAATAGCCGTACCATAAACAATCCTGCCATCACGGGCGATGGAGTATTTGTGCAACAGGTGGATTCCGGCATTCACAACGACCGGCCCGGTCAGTCCGTCACCAGCTTCTGGCAGCGGCTGCAGATTATTCTGCAACTGGCTCTTCCCATAACCGCGGGCATGCTCTCCCAGAGCCTGATCAACCTGGTCGATACGGCGCTGATCGGACGACTGGGGGAAGAGGCTCTGGCGGCGGTGGCCGCCGCTAACTATGCAGTCTTTGTCTGTTTCGCCATGATCAGTGGTCTGTCGGTGGCGGTGCAGTCCCGTGTGGCCCGATACTGCGGTGCTGAACAATGGGCCAAGGTGATGAATCCCGTCTCAAAAGGGGTTCGTTCCGCTTTCCTGGTCGGTATTCCCGTGACCCTGCTGCTATTCTGGGCCACCCCGTTCATTATCAAAATGTTTTATACCCAGCCGGAGATTACCGCACTGGCCGAGGATTACTTCCGCCTGCGTATTCTCAGCCTGCCTGCCGGTATGATGCTGCTCACCTACCGGGGCTTCTGGAACGGTTGCCAGCACCCGTTTATCTACCTGAGAACGTTGGTGACTGTTCATGTTCTCAATGCTTTGCTCAGTTATGTGCTGATTTTTGGCCTCGGGCCGGTTCCCCCGTTCGGATTGACGGGGGCGGCTGCCGGAACCGTTATTGCCATGTACACCGGGGTGCTGGTCAATACCCTGCGGGTGAAACTGTTTGCTACTGAGCGTCAGATCCCGTTGCGCTCCCCCTCCGATGTACGGGCAACCCCCCTGTATCAGCAGGCCTGGCCGGATTCCGCCCAGCAAACCCTGTTTGCCGTGGGTACGGCACTGCTGTTTTGGCTGATTGCCAGAATCGGCAGCGAGGCGATGGCGGTCAGTCATGTGCTGGTCACTGTCTCCCTGTTGCTGATCTTGCCGGGTATTGGCCTGGGTATGGCGGCCACCACCCTTATTAATCAGTCCCTGGGAGCCGGTAATCCCAAAGAGGCTTATCGCTGGGGTATGGAGATTGTTGCCGTGGCGGCGGTGGTTTTTACCCTGATGAGTCTACTTTTGCTTATCACACCGGAACTGGTTCTGGCGCTCTTTATACCGGTCACCAGTCCTTTGATTGACTACGGCCAACTCTCCCTGCAGCTGGTGGGGGTCGGGGTAATATGCGAGAGTGGCGCCCTGGTTCTGACTCAGGCTCTGCTGGGAACCGGCTGTAACAAGACCGTACTACACATTCGCATATTCACGCTCTGGCTGGTCGCACTCCCTATTACCGGAATAGGTATTGTCTGGCTTGGTTTTGGACTGACCGAAGTGTGGGTCATCCAGATTTTGCAGCGGTTGCTTATGTCGCTACTTTTCCTGAGAGTGTGGCGCTCACGGCGATGGGCAGGTGATTAATCCATGATGTCCGGTGATGTTGTGTACGCACAGAAACTTGCCAAATCGCCTAGTCTGGACTAAGCTTAGGAGTCTTTTCTGTTATCCCCTCCACCCCCATCACTTTCATCATTTGTCTCCACTCATTATTATCTTCGATTTAAGAACAACGAAAAACAACACATCAGGAGAGAATGCGAAGTGTGCTGTTCTCAGAATTCCTGACGTGTGTGACACTGCACGTCTTACTGTGGGTGCAATATTATGTTTACTGCAATCCAAAGGGTCGGTCTGTGCCTGGTAATGTTTGCGAATGTATGTCAAGGCAGCCCGGCTGATGAATGTGGCGCAGCGCTTGTTGCTGACGATGTCTCAGGCATCGGGAGAGCTAATGAACCTGTCTTTGGGTACTATGTTTCCAGAGCTGTGGATGGTTTCTCGGCATCAGGGCGTTTGCAGTTAAGTCAGGATGTTGTTGAGTACATGAATCTGGCTGATTTATTGACAAAGAACAGCGCTGAATTAAGAAGAGCGGTTGACCAGATACACGATGAGGTTCTGTATGATGGTAAGACGTATCTGATTGATGCTACTGGGCTGACATCGTCAGCCTGTTCAAGCTGGCATGCTGTATTTGGTATTTCCTTTCCTGAAGACATGTTTCTCGTGAGCCAGTACCAGAACGCACTGATGTATACACCGTTTTACAAAGATCAGGTCAGTTCCAGTGACTTTGAGGCGTTGGTTCGGCATGTCGACCTGCTTCCAGAAAAAAGAAATCGTTTACGCCGGTTTGTGTCCTCATCGGAAGACCAGGAGGATGTTCCCGAGTACACGAGACAGCCAGTGATTTCATTTTTCCTCAATGTTTATTATCCCTTTACCAAGGAGCAGTGCACGTTTCCGGGTACCTATCACTGGGGAGGGATTGAACTCCTTTGTCATAATGCGAATATCTCGCTGGTTTATCGGGTGAACATGACCCGTTCACGGTCAGTGGGTGGTCTCGATAATGCAACGCCTGATGCCAATATCGTCAGGATTACCGTTGATGATGAGAGCTTTGGTGCGGGCATTCACCTGAATGACAGCCTCAGTTATCATGAGCACAAACACTTGATGAGTGTGAGGAAACTGAATGACTGGTATCAAGACTGGAGTACGGATGTTCATGCGCTTTACTACCGGTTCAAGATCGGTGCGTCCAATGATAAGGCAACTATTCTGAAGACCTTCCCGTATACCAACATAAATCCGGAGACCAGTATTCGGGAGGCTTCGGAATTTGAGACAGGGGCTTCGGCTTCCGCTGGTGTTTCTTCGTCCCCTAAAGCGGAATTGGGTGGCAGCTTCAGTATCAAACGTACCCGCCAGCTATCGTACGACACCAATGAGTACAGGGTTGAAAAGTCAAATCCTGATAACAAAACGGTGGCATTTACCTGGCAACGGGAAAATAATCGGGCGTTGAAGTCTCTGATTTTCAAATGGACCGACATAAAGAGACATGCCAGCTATCCAGTCGCTCACAAACGGATGAGCTCGATTTCCTACAACAGTTTCTCGCCACGTTTTGATGTTGTCTACATGGCGGATCCGGATGAAACAGGCTCAACGACTTTCGCTGTGGATGCCTCTGTTATGATGCGCCCCCTGTATACTTCATCGTATCTCCATTACTACTTCTTTGGCTACCATGTCTCCTATCATGGCATGCAGACAGAGCATCTCAATCGCCTGGTTACGGCAACCAAATCGTTCAAAGTTGACTGGAACAACCCGGTCTTTTTGGGTGCCCATCCGGTTAACCTGCAATTGGGAGGCTTTAACAATAAATGTATAGAGATTGCTGAAAATGGGAAAGTGATCATAGGAACCTGTGACTTATTCAGTAAAACACAGTCGTTTGTCTATGATCGACTCACCAGGTTCCGCAGCGCGGGCCATTCTGATTTATGCCTGGATGGCGATAGGCTGGATCAGTTAACTCCCTGTAGCCTGAACCTGAGCCAGCGCTGGAGGTGGGTACCAGATAGTGATCTCCTCGAAAATCAGCAGAGCTTTCAGATTCTGACCCATGATACCAACACGAACAGGCTCAATCTCCTTCCCGCAGCCGTGAAAATGGCAGGCGGATTGAGTAACCGCACGATTACGTCATTTACCAGGATTTTTTCGCTGTCTTCGGTTGATGGGGATGTGCGAAAAGAACAGGGTAGACTCTGACCTTTGGCCCACCCGGCTATCAGGCTGAGTGGGCCAGCGACGGCGTTACCCTAAACGGTTAAAACCATCCAGTGCTGCAATGCGGTAGGCTTCGGCCATAGTGGGATAGTTAAAGGTGGTATTCAGGAAATAGTGCAGGGTGTTGTACCCTTCCGGCTGATCCATCACCACCTGGCCGATATGGATAATCTCTGACGCCTGGTCCCCGAAGCAGTGAATGCCGAGCACTTCCAGGGTGTCACTGTGAAACAGGATCTTCAGCATACCTGCGGTTTCGCCGGTTATCTGGGCCCTGGCGATACGGGAGAACATCGCTTTGCCCACTTCGTAAGGAATCGCTTCCCGGGTCAGTTCTTCCTCGGTTTTGCCCAGAGAACTGATCTCCGGAATGGTGTAGATACCCGTTGGTACACTGCTGAGGCAGGGGACGGACGACAATCCACAGATATGAGCGGCGGCAAAACGACCCTGGTCGTAAGAGGCGCTGGCCAGGCTCGGCCAGCCAATGACATCGCCGGCAGCATAGATGTTTTCAACAGAGGTCTGGTACTTTTCATTGACCTGTAGCTGACCACGACCGTCCGCCTCCAGGCCGATATTCTCAAGCATCAGCTCCATGGTGTTACCGGTGCGGCCATTGGCCCATAACAGCGCATCAGCCTTAATCACTTTTCCGGACTTCAAATGCAGAGTGACACCGCGATCCTGGCCTTCGATTTTTTGATAGGTCTCGTTGTGGCGAATCATCACGTTGTTGTTACGCAGATGGTAACCGAGGGCACCGGAGACCTCTTTATCCAGAAAGTTGAGCAGACGCTCCCGGGTATCAATCAGATCCACCAGTACCCCGAGGCTGGAGAAAATAGAGGCGTATTCCGAGCCGATAACACCCGCCCCATAAATAATCATTCTGCGGGGGGTATGATCCAGTTGAAGAATGGTGTCACTGTCGTAGATGCCGGGGTGGTTGAAATCCACATTATTGGGGCGGTAAGGGCGTGATCCGGTGGCAATCAGAATCTGTGTCGCCGTGATACATTCGATCGTGTCATTGGGGGTAACCACCTCAATGGTATTTTTATCGAGGAATGACCCCATACCAAAGTAAGTGGCGATGCGATTGCGGGAGTAGTACTGGGTTCTTGACTCCACCTGCTGCTTGATAACTGAACGGGCATTTTTCAGGACGTTATCAAAGCTGAACCACCGGGGCTCACCGATCTCCCGAAACATGGGGTTATTGTTAAAATTATGGATCTGCTGAACCGCGTGACGCAAGGCTTTGGAGGGGATGGTGCCCTGGTGGGTACAGTTGCCGCCTACGACCGGTTTCCGTTCCACCACCGCCACCCTGAGCCCCTGCTTAACGGCGTTCATCGCCGCCCCTTCACCGGCAGGGCCGCTGCCGAGGATAATCAGATCATAATGGGTTGTGGCCATTTTTCTTGCTTCTCCCTGAATTTTTAGTGCGCCGAATACACAAAAACCGCCAGTGGTGTTATCGGCTGGCGGTTTATAACTCTCTTTGTGATCAGGCTTTTATTGTGGTGTCGGTGGCCGGAGCCGCTGCATCGTAGAACAGATCTTCACTCCCCTCAGGCAGAACCTTTTTGTTCTCATCGCCACAGATGGGGCAGCTTTCTTTAAGACCCAGATTACCCAAACCACCACAGGAGCCCTTGATCGGCTTGTTGGCAAAAATAACGCCTACGGACATACCGGTAATTACCAGTAGCAGCAGGCCGAATGTCATCAGCATAACTGTCATGACCGTCTTCCTCTTTTAAGCAACCTGACTCAGGCTGTACTAATAACTCATTATTGATCAACACGGTAGCTGTCAAAGTTTCCGGTTGACTTCGATGCAAAGCCTTTATCTGTATGGTAGATAAAGTAAGCATCTATATTCTGCCGTTCCGCCAATGCGATGCCTTTCTCATCCCCAAGAACCATAAGCATGGTGGCGTAGGCATCGGCCAGGCTGGTCTCATTGGCGATGACCGCCACCGAAGCCAGACGGTGCTGTTCCGGGTAGCCGGTACGGGCATCGATAAGATGGGAGAAGTGTACCCCATTCACTTCGTAATAGTTAAGGTAATCCCCCGAGGTGGCAATCGCTTTGTTATCTGCGGTAACAATGGTGTTAATACGGTTTTCCAGTACCGGCTCACGCACGGCAATCTTCCAGGGCTGGCCGTTGGGCTTCTTGCCACGGAGACGAATCTCGCCCCCCACTTCCACCATGTAGCTGGTAACGCCAAGGGATTCGATGGCCTGTGCAACTTTATCAACCCCATAGCCTTTGGCAATGGAGGAGAGATCGATAAACACCGGCTTGGTTTTGGTGATGGTACGGTTTTTGTCGTCCAGAATCAGTGACTTGAATCCGGTTTTTTGTTTTGCCAAAGCGATCTGCTCTTTAGTCGGAGCTTTGGCAACACCGCCTTTGGCCATCCAGTCCATAAAGGCCGCCTGGCTGTGTTCGGTGACCTGCTCGGGCAGGGCGGTTTGCTCTTCGCTGGTGGCATTATCACTACTATCACCACTGACACTGCCAAAACCCCAGAGATTCACCAGGGCACCGGCGGTCACATCGTAGGCTCCACCCGAGAGTTCAGATACATGTTGTGCCTGAGCCACATTGGTGAACAGGTCTTTGCTGACGGTCACCGGCTGGTGGAGCGGCGCACGGTTCAGTTGCATCAGCTCAGAGTCGGGAATGTATGTGGACATGGACTGGTTAATACTGTCCAGTGCGCTGGTAATGGCCTGAAAAACCCCCGCCTCGGTGGTTTGGGTCACCTTCGAATCCAGCACATAACGGGTGGACCAGGTAGTACCCATCGTTCGCCCACCGGTTTTTACCAGGGAGGGTGCTCCTGATGAAAAAGAAAATGAGTAAAAGAAAAGTGTCCCCAGTCCAAGAATGACCAGCAGGCACACTACCACAAGAATAAATTTGGATTTAAACAAGACTCAGCCCTGTTATATGGGAAAACAGAGCGGGGATTATACCGGCAGGGGAGGACCGTGTCATGGTGCGCTGTACGGAGGGATGGCTTGGAGAAACCTCATACTAAATGCTCATTTCAAATATGGCGGTTTTCTATTAGATTTGAAGATAACGCCATGTATTTTTGTTCAGGGGAGAGGCGATGAAGTTAATTGACACGCTACAACAGTGCTACCCATGCCCGCCTCCGCCGGTAATTTCAGAAAAATAGGGGAAGGTGGTTTTGGTTCTGTTCACCAAGTGATCGATTCAGGAAGAATCCGAATCAAAAAAATTGATAAAAAGTCAAATAGTATAGTTATTGATAATATAGAAATTATGGCTGAGCTTGGTTCACATGAAAATATTGTTCGTGTGGATCTGAAAGATAAGCTAATGGAAGATGAGGGAGCTCCGGTGTCGGAACTTATAAAGACAAACCATAATGGAAAAACCCATGAAAAAGGTCTTCCTGTGAAACTGATCAGGAGTGTTGGAAAACAAATTCTGACAGGCTTGGATCATATTCATAAACACGGAGTCATTCACTTTGATATAAAGCCTGACAATCTGATTGTTAATAACACAGGGAGTGTTCGCATTGCTGATTTTGGCCGTGCTAAGATGACGGATAAACAAGGTTGTGTCCATTTTTGGAATGGAGACCATATGTACATGCCTCCTGAAATATACGTGGGTCGCAGGATTATAAAGTCGAACGCCGACAACTGGTCGGCGGGCTGTTGTCTCTATGAATTGGTGGCGGGTGAAAAGTTTGTGAGCAGACCGATGGGCATCTTCTGTGAAATTCATGGTGTTAATAGGTTTTCTGACATTGATATAGACAGAAAAAGCCTAATAAACTCTGCGCAAAATTATGTCGATAAAAAAAATCAGCGATCTTGAAATACGACTCAAGGCTGAGAATCCTACCCGTTTTAATGATAAGGAGATAGGTAAATTGATTGCCTTATTAAATCGTATGTTAGAGGCAGACCCAGACAAACGCGCTAGTGCAGCTGATTTGGAAAATGATGATTTTTTTGCTAGTGCCAGTTTGAGGCCAGCGACAGATAGAAAGCCAAAGCATAAGCATAAGCATAAGCATAAGCATAGTTTAAATAGCTGGTCTATAGGTGCCAGCTCTATGAAGATTTAGCGGGTAAGAAAATTGTTTCTGCTAAATTTAAAAGTTCAATAAGTAATAAACAAAATCATATTGATAGCGAAATCAGTGATCTGGAAAAAAAGCTTAAAGGTTCATCGAAATATAATCGACATGAAGCAAAAGAGTTGGTTGATCTGTTAAGAGCAATGCTAAAGGTTAATAAAGATGAAAGGATTACCATCGAGTAATTAAGAAAGAAGTATTCTATACCATCCGAAATCAATTAGAAATTGGTGGAAGACAAATGAAAATCCCGCCCTCATACTTCTTAACCCCCAACCAGTTTGAGAACCGCATGTCTATCTTTTCTTGCGCCCACGCCTTTTTGGCTGAGGCTCTGGAGGGATAACAAACAGGGCCCTGCTCCAGCATTGCCCCAAAGATAATCAGGACGGTTCTTTTTACAGCTGTACTGACGATGAAGTAAGGGATGTTGATCATTCCAATATAGCTACTATCTCTCTATTATTTGGATAGACAAACCAGGTATTCTTAATTCAGTCAACTTCGCCCTGATCTCGTCCGCGAACTTGCTAAATACCGGTAATACCTTATCTTGTGTACCTATAATTTTCTCGAACTCTGCTAAATCTGCTTTTTCTGGGTTGCTCCAGTACTTACGGTAACTGCTTGCGCTTACGTAGCTGGGCTTCATGTCTGTAAGTCCAAAACTATATTTGAGAGCATTAATAATTGACGTATTTGTATAAGTGCCATCGTTGAGTAATAGTTCATTATTTTCATGAGTGGCTTCAAACAGCATATACTCAAAAAGCTTTTGTTCGTACACAGATAATTTTTCTTTAGTTGATTTGTAATATTCAATTATTTTTTTGTGAATAAAATCTAATACTGTTTCTTCGTGGGGGGCATATAAGGCTAATGCCTCACTCTTTCGCTTGGCGTGTGCGCCATCATGGATAAAAAGAAATGAATTTGTCATCCACATAGCATCATGATATCCAATGTTATCTTTATTGTGAAGTCCTAGAAGCACTACATTTAAGCCGTATGTTTTATTAAAGTCGTGTATGTCTAGTTCATGCATGGCTATTATTCTTACATTTTTTTCATAACGATTATGTATATAGTCATCATGTAGAAGTGTATATGAGGACTTATATGATTTAATAT
>CAMRBW010000105.1 GCA_947040555.1 uncultured Oceanospirillales bacterium
TGGTGCCGGCACCAAGAGTCGAACTCGGGACCTACTGATTACAAGTCAGTTGCTCTACCAACTGAGCTATGCCGGCAACGAGGCGAATAATATTGATGAGAGCGTTTCTTGTCAACACTCTTATGCGATAAAAAAGGTAGAAAATAATCCCTGGTGCAGACAGCTGTATAAAAACGAGATGCATCGTTAGCAAAATCGTCATAAACCCTCACCCAATCGGGGAGTGATAGGAGGGTGTCATGTTCTTTATGTGTTCTTTATGTTCTTTGTTTTCTTTGAGGAAATTCAGAGGCTGTAGCAGCCTGGCTTTGCGGCTCTACCGATCGGCCTGAGTGGGGGGGGAACGGGGGAGAAATAGTAAAAAACAGAAACGAAAAAAGCCAGCATCAAAGATGCTGGCTTTCTTTCGGAATTTGGTGCCCAGAAGAAGACTCGAACTTCCACGCCCTTGCGGACACTAGCACCTGAAGCTAGCGCGTCTACCAATTCCGCCATCTGGGCAAATGCTGTTTTATGCTTTCAGCCTAAGCGTTCCTGAAAAGATGATTGGTGCCCAGAAGAAGACTCGAACTTCCACGCCCTTACGGACACTAGCACCTGAAGCTAGCGCGTCTACCAATTCCGCCATCTGGGCATCTTTTCAGTACTCTCTGGAGAAGACGTTGTGTCGTCCTCAGCGAGCGAGGCGAATATTAGAGAGATTCTGTTTTAGTGTCAACAGTTTAGTGCGCCTTCTATTTATGCGTATTGTGCATAGTTACCAAAGCCGCGCTCCCTTTTGCGTTAGCCATTCAGGGTATCGCTTAAAAAAAAATGCCTGACGATTCATTTTCTGCTGAACTAATCCAAAAATAGACTGTCTGTCTTTGTGGATGCCGGTAGAGAGGGGACAAAAATACGGTTTTCTCTATTCCCTCTCTTTTTTTATAACCATTATGATCATCCTTTCGACACAGCAACCAATTTCGGGTAAAAGATTTTAGGTGCCCATCTTGTGGAGTCAGTGGCGCATGACCCGTTTGGAGTAAAGAATGAATAAACTGCGAAATCTGGCTTTTCTGTTTTTTTCCGGCCTCTCTTTTTTGGCAACGGCGGAAGATCTTAAGGAGAACATCAATTATAAAGTCCTCGAACAACCTATAGCCACGGTATCTGCAGGCAACACCATTAACATCAGCAGCATCTTTTCGTACGGCTGCCCTCACTGCTACAGCCTGGCTAAAATACAAGCGCCTTGGGAAAAGGGGCTGGCCAAAGATGTTGAGCTGAAGGAAGTTCCTGTCGTTTTTGGTAAGGCGTATCAGGCTCACGCCCAGCTGTTCTACGCATTGGAAGAGCTGAACCTGCTGGAGAAAGCGCATTTCCCGATTTTTGAAGCTGTACAGAAGCAAAACCGCCGTCTGGACGACGAAAAAGAGATAGCCGACTTCATGAGCAGCAGCTTCGGTGTTGATAAAGAAGACTTCAAGCGTGCTTACAGTCAGTTCAACATCAGAAAGCAGACCCAGAAGGCGAGTACTATGACCCGTGGTGCCAAACTTATGGGTGTTCCCGCTATTATCGTTGACGGTAAATATGTTGTTGATCCAATGACTGCCGGCGGACTGGAAAATATGCTGAAAGTAACTGACCTTCTGGTTCAGAAAGTACGGGATGAGCGAGCAGCACGCGCTGCCAGCACAAAATAACCCCATTAACAGCCCCCCCTGCTTCTACACTTTTAGAACGTGTCGTGCTGGTTTCGGCCAGCACGCTTTCTGTAGCATAAGGTTCTGTAACATAAGATTCTTTAGCATGAGATTCTGTAGCACAAGGTTCTGGAACAGAAGGCAGGAGCGTTCATGCCGCTAAAAAAAGTTCAAAATATGATTTTCCGTCGTGCTCGGGAGCTTAGCTTCAATAATGCAGCACGCCACTCCCGTAAAGGTGCCATATCCTCCTCCCACCGGGAATTTCTGGGTACAGAGGAGTTGCGAACTCTGCGTCTGCTTAGTTTCAACATTCAGGTCGGTATCACGACCCAACAGTATCGACACTACCTGACCCGGAGTTGGCAGCACTTTCTTCCCTGTCCTGCACGCCAGCAAAACCTTGATCGCATTGCCCGGCTTATTCGTGAATATGATGTGGTCGCATTGCAGGAAGTCGATGGTGGCAGTCTGCGCAGCAACTTTATCAACCAGATCGAATATCTTGCGGATAGGGCCGGATTTCCCTGGTGGTATCAACAGCTCAACCGTAATCTGGGTCAGTTTGCCCAGCACAGCAACGGTTTATTGACACGCTGCCATCCGGAGATGCTTGAGGATCATAAGCTGCCAGGGTTAATTCCCGGTAGGGGTGCCATCGTTGCCGAGCTGGGGGATAACAACCCGCTATTGGTCGTCATTATGCATCTGTCTCTCAGCCGCCGCGGGCGTGAAATGCAGCTGGAATATGTGCGCCGACTGATAGACAACCACGAACATGTAGTACTGATGGGGGATATGAACACCCATGCCGATCAACTGCTCAAGGATTCGCCTCTGGCAGGGGCCGGTTTGCGCAGCGCCTCTATGGATTTCAAAACCTTTCCCAGCTGGAAGCCGAAAAAGTCACTGGATCACATCCTGATCAGCGATGGGCTGAAGGCCAACAGTTATGAGGTTGTTGATTTCCCGCAGTCCGACCATCTTCCGATAGCCGTAGAGATCGAACTGCCGAAGAATCTTCACCTTATGAGCAGAAGTGTTCCAATAATTCATTGAGAAACAGGCTGCCACGCTCTGTTGGCTGAATCCGTCCACTGTCGTTGATCAGCAGCTCAAGTGTACGGACACGCTGCAAAACAGAGGCGATATCATCCAGAGGTAGCCCGGTTCTCTGTTCATAGAGCTCTGCCGCTACGCCGTTGTTCAGGCGCAGGGCATTCATCATAAATTCCAGCGGCAGCTCATCGGCGACCAGTGTTCGCTCTCCCGCCTCAAAAGGTTTCGCTTTGATCAAGCGGGCCGCTTCCAGATAGGCTCCGGGCTGACGGGTTTTCCAGTTACGACGGATAACACCACTTTGCAAATCGGTCAGCTTGCCATGGGCTCCGGCACCGATACCGATAAAATCCCCGAACTGCCAATAATTCAGATTGTGCCTGGCCTGACAACCTGACTGCGCGTAGGCCGAAATTTCATACTGTCGCAAGCCGTTGCTGGCCAGCAATTGCTGACCCTGCTCCTGAATTGTCCAGAGAGTGTCGTCTTCCGGCAGCTCCGGTGGTTTGCTCCAGAATACGGTGTTGGGTTCGATGGTGAGCTGGTACCAGGAGAGATGATTGGGAGCGAGGTCGATAGCCTGTTGCAGATCGGCCATCGCCATCGCTTCGCTCTGACCCGGCAGACCGTGCATAATATCGAGGTTGATATTGTCGAAACCGGCACTGCGCGCCATCGCCATCGCTTTCACCGCCTCTGAGCCGGAATGAATACGTCCCAGATTTTTCAGACAGCTGTCGTGAAAGCTTTGTACGCCGATGGACAAACGATTGATACCAACGGCCCGAAAACCGTTAAAACGTTCCTGCTCAAAAGTGCCCGGATTGGCTTCCATGGTGATTTCAATATCACGGGCGAAGGTGAGCTGCTGTTTGAGTCCGGCAAACAGCTGTTGATAAGCGGCCGGGCTAAGCAGGCTGGGTGTGCCGCCACCAATAAAAATCGAGTGCAGTTCCCGCCCCTGGACGATGGACAATTCACTCTCAAGATCTTTTAGAAGAGCGTCGACGTACTGCAGCTCCGGCAGCACCGCTTCCGCTTTATGGGAGTTGAAGTCACAGTACGGGCACTTGCGGACGCACCAGGGAACATGAATATAAAGACTCAAGGGCGGCAATATGAGCCGCTCCTGAGTGTTGGCATTAAGAAAGGTCACAGATTTTTCAGCTCTTCCAACAGCTTTTCCATAGCGATAGCCCGG
The DNA here is from genome assembly GCA_947040555.1 of uncultured Oceanospirillales bacterium. Classification (GTDB taxonomy): domain Bacteria; phylum Pseudomonadota; class Gammaproteobacteria; order Pseudomonadales; family Endozoicomonadaceae; genus Sansalvadorimonas. Next base: position 3,949 of record CAMRBW010000105.1, read on the forward strand.
TGGCTCATGCTGTTTTTCTGGGCTGATTCCAGCTCTGCCGCAGAACAGTGCATATCAGGTACGCAGAAAATGGGGTCATAACCATGACCGTGATCCCCTATCGCCTCTTCCAGAATATAACCTTCCCAGGCTCCCTGACAGATCACCGGAATGGGATCTTCCGCATGACGCATATAGACCAGCACGCATTGGAACCGAGCCTTGCGTTGTTCTGTGGGCACGCCTTCAAGAACGTGGAGCAGTTTTTCGATATTGTCTGTATCGGAAGCATGCTCACCAGAGAAACGGCTTGAATAGATACCCGGTGCACCTTTCAGATACTCCACCTCCAGACCAGAATCATCAGCAATCGCCGGCAAGCCGGAGATACGTGCGGCATGGCGTGCCTTGAGAATGGCGTTCTCAACGAAGGTAAGCCCGGTCTCTTCAGCACTCTCAGCACCGAATTCACTCTGCACGTGCAGGGTCATATTCAGCGGAGCCAGCATCTGACGAAATTCAGCGAGCTTTCCCATATTGCCGGTGGCGATAACAACTTCCATGGATTTGATGCCCATGCCCATTAATCCTCGTAGAACTTCTGACTGAAACGAATAGTATGGCGGGCTGCACTGCCTTCCGGCTTGACCATAATGGTGATGTGCAGAACCTCATCATTGGTGATTTTAAACAATGCCAGATAATATTTGGCACTCCCTTCATCGATCAACCATGGTTTCAGCTTGTTTTTCTGCCCCAGCAGGTTGGCTGCTTCCACCTGCAGATCAGCCTTCACCGCCTTGCCCTGTTTTAAAATCGTAATGTTGAGCAGAGCCTGGTCCGGTGCGCGCTCTATCCCATAACTTCGGGCGATGTCCGGTATCAGAAAGGTGCTGTTGAACGCATTAAAATGAACCACATACTCGCCGAAATGTTGTTCTCGCGAAAATGTACTGTCTGCGGATTGCGCCGTGCCACTGACCAACAAAAGTGCTGACATAAACAGGTTTCTCAGGAGTCTGCATGACATAGGAACTATCCGCTCATGGCTGTTTGTTCACGTTATTCTGGCAGGAGGGGCCGGAATGGTAAATCACCATTCCAGCCAAAAATCTTAGTGTAAAATCAGACTTTTCTATGAAATAACGTTATAGGGGGTAGAGCATAGCTTCGTTTTTGAGTGTTCTCTTGGTGGCATACATTTTTTGGCCAGCCTCTTTGAGGCTCTTGCTGATATTTTCACTATCAATTATCGACAGGCCAAAAGAGAATGACGGCATCATTATCTCTCAACGTCGATTTGATAATCGACACCAATATTATCGTTTACAGCCTTAAAGCCATTCGGATCGATAAAGGCCAATAGCTATTCCTCAAATTTTCAATGGTTTTATTAATTGTTAACGCATCCTAATCTTCACTGTGGGCGATTTGATCGTAGATCAAGAAATCAAGATTATCGAAGGATCTCGGCTCATCAGCGGAGATGTCATTCTATTTGTCACACAGCGTCAGTTTTTCTTCTACCAGGTCGCGTATGCACACCGGTCGATAAAAATAATACCTTGCGCCAATAAAAGCCTGCACTTAATCAATACAGGTGCAGGCCTTTTGTCAGGGGTACTTTTTGGCAGAGGTCAGAGCGGTTAACCGGAGTATCAGAGGCCGGGAAGACCACTATAGAGTACGGTTGCCAGTAACTCCTTCAGAAAGAATATGCCGAACATCACCGCCATAATAGAAAAATCCAGCCCGCCCATCGGAGGGATGATGCGGCGTACACGGCTGCACAGGGGTTCCGTTAACTGTTGCAGAAGAAGCAGACCGGGATTGTAGCTACCCGGAGCAACCCAGCTGGCGATGACCATAATAATCAAGGCGAAGGTATAAAAGTCCAACAGCGTTTTGATCAACATGTACAGAGTAATCATGCCGATCGTACCGATATGAAGGGAAATTATATAACCAATAACCTTCATCTTCAGCAGAATGAAGCCCGCCTGCACAACAAAAGCCAGCACCAGCGCAGCAACATCAAAGCCTCCAAATCCGGGAATGATTTTTCGCAAAGGATTCAGCAGTGGGCTGGTCACTTTGACGATAGCCTGGGAGATCGGGTTATAAAAATCGGCTTTGACCAGTTGCAACAGAAAACGCAGCAGTATCGCCAACACCAACAGACTGCCAAGTGTGTCGATCAGAAGTGTCAGTAGGTTAGACATTCAGAATGAGTCTCATTTTGTGCACATGAGCCATGCCGGCGATTGTCCACACCCGCTCTTCTCGTAGGAGACATGAACGTAGATGGGTTACCAGCATGGTGTATTTTTGGAAATATGAGGGATATCGGCTTGTATTACAATCCGGCAGACTCCCATATATTGTGTCCCGCTCACGGGTTGTTAAATGTCTCTGCCATCTCCTGAGCGCGGTACCGGCAGGCGTTCATGGCTCTGTCCACAAGCTCGCGCATGCCACCTTTTTCAAAGGCAAGAATAGCCTGCTCTGTCGTTCCCCCCGGAGAGGTTACCCTGCGTCGCAAATCGGCAACACCGACCTCACTCTCTTTCGCCATCATGGCGGCACCGAGCGCGGTCTGAGTGACCAGATTTGTGGCATCCTCTCTGGAAACCCCCATCTTCTCCCCTGCCTCAATCATAGCTTCCATCATCAGGAAGAAGTAGGCGGGTCCACTGCCGGAGAGGGCGATCACATTATCAAGCCCCCCCTCATCGTCGACCCATAGCGAGATCCCCACCGCATTCATAATGCGATTCGTCAACGTTTTCTGCTCATCGGTCACGAGCGCGTTGGCGTAAAGGCCTGATGCGCCCAGCTGCATCAATGAGGGTGTATTGGGCATACAGCGAACGATAGCCATATTGCCACCGGCCCAGGTATTCAGGCTTTGCTCCGGAACACCGGCAGCCACAGAGATAATCAGAGGCTGGTGTTGCTGCAAAGTATCGGCAAGCGCTTCCACGACCGATTGCATAACCTGTGGTTTCACGGCCAGGATAACAACATCGGCCCTGGCCACAGCTTCAGCGCTGTTATTGGTCGTACAAATATCAAAGGTGTCTGCCAGAAACTTCAACTTTTTCTCACCGGGTTGAGCGGCGATAATCTGTTTAGCAGGCCAGCCATCATGAACCAGCCCGCCAATAATACTTCCTGCCATATTGCCGGCACCAATAAAGGCTAGCGTTGTTGAGGCTGCTTTAGAGGTTGAGGCTGCTTTAGAAACTGCGCTGCTCATTGCTGTCCGTCCGTTCATTTTCCGCTCATGACGATTTTCCGCTCATGGCTGTTTACCGCTCATGGCTGTTTACCGCTCATGGCTGTTTACCGCTCATGGCTGTTTACCGCTCATGGCTGTTTACTTCTAAAATAGTCCCGAGAACCGAAAATCGCAGTACCAACCCGCACAATGGTAGAACCCTCGGCAATGGCGGTACTCATATCATCACTCATACCCATAGAAAGGGTATCCAGCTGGCTATCAGGGTAACGTGTTTGCAGGTCGGTCAGAAGAGTTTTCAAAGCCCGCAGAGGAATAGATTGTTGTTCTTTGGTAGCGCTGGGTGCCGGAATGGCCATTAGCCCGCGCAGGGTGATATTGGGCAGTTCGATCACCTGTGCGGCAACATCCATCACCTCCTCGGGCTTGAGGCCTGATTTGCTCGCTTCATTATCGATATTCACCTGCAAACAGATGTTCAGCGGCGGCAGATGCTCCGGACGTTGCTCACTCAATCGGCGAGCAATTTTCAGGCGATCAACACTGTGGACCCAATGAAAGCTTTCAGCAACAGGACGGCTTTTATTCGACTGCAGAGGGCCAATAAAGTGCCATTCAATCCCTACAAGATCATTGAGTGCGTGAATTTTATCAACACCCTCTTGCACATAATTCTCACCGAAGGCTTTTTGACCACAGTGCCAGGCCTCTCTTACCGCGTCGGCGGGCTTGGTTTTGCTGACCGCAAGCAGTAGTACCTGATCCTTACGATCAGAATCTTTGAGAGCTTTGCTAATGCTGGCATGGGTCTTCCCTAGGCGCGTTTTGATTGATGTCATAGCTGTGTAAAATCTCACTGAATGGTACTCCAAACAGAATCTGTCAACTTGAGTTATAGTTAGCAAGATCACAGACGCTTTTCGGATGTTTTTAAAGTCAAAATTGTAAAACAAATGGCACGCGCAATTCGAAAGAATTGTGTATCCGGGCTTTTCGGGGAAATGATATGGAAATTACCGAACTTCTGGCATTCAGTGTGAAGCAAGGTGCGTCCGATTTGCATCTGTCTGCCGGACTGCCGCCGATGATTCGTATTGATGGCGATGTTCGCAGAATCAACCTGCCGGCACTGAACCACAAAGAGGTTCACTCGCTGATATACGACATTATGAATGACCGGCAGCGTAAGGATTTTGAAGAGTGTCTGGAAACTGACTTCTCTTTTGAGATTCCCGGTGTGGCTCGCTTTCGTGTTAATGCCTTCAATCAGGCCCGGGGAGCCGGCGCGGTATTCCGAACCATTCCTTCCAAGGTGCTGACCATGGAAGATCTCAGCATGGGGCAGGTCTTCAAGGATATCGCCAACACCCCCAGAGGCTTGTGTGTGGTGACCGGTCCAACGGGCTCCGGTAAATCCACAACACTGGCGACCATGATCGATTACATCAATGAGAATCATTTTGGTCACATCCTCACCATCGAGGATCCTATCGAATTTGTTCACGAACCCAAGAAGTGTCTGATCAACCAGCGGGAAGTGCATCGTGATACCCATGGCTTTAACGAAGCTTTGCGCTCCGCCCTTCGTGAAGATCCGGACATCATTATGGTCGGTGAGATGCGAGATCTGGAAACTATCCGGCTGGCGCTGACAGCTGCGGAAACCGGTCACATGGTATTTGGTACCCTGCATACCACTTCCGCCGCCAAAACCATTGACCGTATCGTCGACGTGTTCCCCGCTGCAGAGAAGCCTATGGTTCGTTCCATGCTGTCCGAGTCCCTGCAGGCGGTTATTGCACAGACCCTGCTCAAAAAGAAAGCCGGTGGTCGTGTTGCCGCCCATGAAATTATGTTGGGAACTCCGGCGATCCGCAATTTGATCCGGGAAGACAAAATTGCCCAGATGTACTCAGCCATCCAGACCGGTGGCTCATTGGGTATGCAAACGTTGGATGCTGCTCTGAAAGACTTGGTTGAAAAGGGACTTATCACTCGTCAGGCTGCCAAGGCGAAAGCCAAGAATCCGGATATTTTTTAGTAACTAAGGATAGATCATATGGATCTGACACCAATCCTGAAGCTGATGGTTGAAAAAAAAGCGTCAGACATGTTCATTACAACCGGAACCCCGCCGAGTATTAAGCTCAACGGGCGGCTTGTTCCTGTTTCCAAGACACCTCTTTGCCCAGAGGTGACCAGAGAGACGGTCTTTGGCATTATGAATGCGGGTCAGCGTCAGGAGTTTGAGGAAAAGCATGAACTCAACTTCGCGATCAGCGTCTCAGGTATTGGCCGATTTCGAGTAAGCGCCTTTTATCAACGTGGCCTTGCTGGCATGGTGCTACGGAGAATTGAAACCAATATTCCTAATATTGACGAGCTTGATCTCCCTCCGGTACTCAAAGATCTCTCCATGACCAAACGCGGCCTGATCATTTTTGCCGGAGGAACCGGTACCGGTAAATCGACCTCTCTTGCCGCAATGGTAGGTCATCGTAATCGCAATGGATCCGGCCATATCGTCTCTATCGAAGACCCTATCGAATTCATCCACAAGCATCAGGGCTGTATTGTTACCCAGCGGGAAGTGGGGCTGGATACAGAGAGCTTTGAAGTTGCCCTGAAAAACACCCTGCGGCAGGCTCCGGATGTGATTATGATCGGCGAAATACGCTCTCGGGAGACCATGGAGCACGCCGTCGTGTTTGCTGAAACCGGCCACCTCTGTCTGGCCACTCTGCATGCCAACAACGCCAACCAGGCACTTGACCGGATCATCAACTTCTTCCCGTCTGACCGCTACCAGCAGGTATGGATGGATCTCTCCCTGAACCTGAGAGGGATTATCGGACAGCAGCTGATACCAAAAATCGATGGCAATGGACGATGCCCTGCTATTGAGGTTCTGATTAATACGCCACTGGTCTCCGACCTCATCCGCAAGGGAGACATACATGAGATAAAAGCATTGATGACCCGTTCAAACGAGCAAGGGATGCAAACCTTTGACCAATCTCTTATGTCGCTCTTCAATCAAGGTCTCATCTCATACGAGGAGGCGCTGGCTCACGCAGACTCTGGCAATGATCTCCGCCTGATGATCAAGCTCAATTCCGACACCCTTGCCGACAACCTCAACAAACAGACAAACAATCTGAAAATTGAACCTGACGATAGCGACTTCATGTAACCAAAGCCATTAAATGTCATCGGACAATAGCTCGGCTCCCTGATCATTCATCCAGCTTTCCAGAAGGAGTTGGGCGGCCATTGCATCCACAGGATCGCTGCCGTAGTGGCCTTTGTGTCCGAGCTTTTTGGCCCATTCCTTGGCCTCAAACGAAGTGAGCCGTTCATCAACGGGGTGCCAGGCTCTGTCAAAACGGGCCATAAGACGATTGCCAAACTTGCGGGCCCTGCGTGACATTTCTGACTCAGTGCCATCCATATTCAGCGGAATACCCACGACGAAAGCATCAGGGTTCCATTCATCAACAATGCGCGCCAATGTCTCCCAATCAGGAATACCATCACGGGCCTTGATGGGTGTAATTGCATTCGCAGTCCGGGTCACCGCCTGCCCCATGGCAATGCCGATATTGCGGGTTCCGAAGTCAAAACCCATCACCGATGTATAAGGTGGTTTTTTCATAGACTTTCTTTTGTGAATTGCTTTTGTGAATTGCTTTTGTGA
>CAMRBW010000106.1 GCA_947040555.1 uncultured Oceanospirillales bacterium
TCTGGCTGTTTACTTTGCTCTGGCTGTTTACTTTGCTCTGGCAGCCCTGCTGCAACCGTTTTTTATAGAGTTCGATAAGTCCGGCATGATTATCCGCAGCCTTAAGTAACGCCTCATTGGCAGGGATATCTGTCCGTGCCGAATTTTTTCGACCAACCAGCATGGTCGTACAACCATTCAGTCCACACAGGAGTGCGAATATAAGGGGAAGAACAAAAACACAACGAACACTACCCATGACTCATCATCCTCATAATACCTGGAGCTGTCATCAGGATGACCAGCGGAAACATTATCAACAGTATCAGTGGTACCGACATCTTGGCCGACAGTTTGGCGACACGCTCCTCCATAGTCAGCATAAACACCTTGCGCAGGTTATCCGCTTGCGTGGTCAGGGCATCGACCAGAGAGTTGCCATAGCGAATACTCTGCTGCAGTGTATGGACAAAACGCTGCATCTCTCGAGACGGCAACTGCCCTCCCAGATCCTCCAGCGCTTGATCGGTTCCGGAAACACGCAATACCGAGGCCGCTCTCCTCATCAGATAGGCCAGATCACGATCAAAACCTTTCAACTCTTTGGCTAGATACTCAATGGTCGCTTCTATCGTCATTCCTGTCTGTACACAGACGGCCATTAAATCCAGCAAATAGGGCAGCCGTTCACAGATATGCGCCATGCGTCTTTTTTGCCGCCACGCCAGCCATATATCCGGCCCCACAATAATGACAACAGATGTGCACAAAAGTGCAATAAACTGCTTCTGTGGTGTATCCAGCTCAACAAATCGACCAAATAACAACACCATGGTACTGATAACCAGCGCGGCACCAAGCTTGGCCGGAAAGTAAACTTTCGCCAGCGCCTGATTATAGATACCCGCACGAATCATCTTTTTTTCGACATCACGAAATGGCAGGGCAAATGTGTTGATCAGCCACTCCACCAGCTGCCAGCCAACACTGACATCCGCAGGCATAGACAATCCGAGCCACCGTTGTCGACTCTTTTGATTCAGATAGTAATTCACACCTGTCGCCAAAAAGCAGGCGATCAGACAGGTCACTATAATCAGTGCACCAGCGAGAACATAAAACAGCATAATCCCCCCTACAGCGACGACATTAATAACTAGCCCACCGTCCCACGCATCAATTTCCAGATAATAAAAGCCCCAAGAAGTTCACTGCCCAACACATAGTAAAAGATGCCCCGCCCCTCCAGATTAAAGACGACGAAGTCAAAATCCTCGGGTATAAAAACTTTCATAATCACAAAAAACACCAGAGGAATGGCGCCAACAATTTTTGCCGACAGCCGTGATTCGGCGGTCATGGAGGCCTTCTTCTTCTCAAGAACCCGGCCGTTAAACATCACTACACTTAACGTCTGCAAAATCGTTTTCAACTGCCCGCCACGGCTGATATTGGCGCGTATCGCCAGCGTAAAAAACAGAAAATGGGGATAAGGGAAGCGGTGGCACGCCCTCAGTAACACCTCATCGGCAGGCTGACCGGCAGCCATCTGCAGCCCCATTTGATAAAATGCCTGCCCGACAAAGCCTTCCTGCAGACCACCGGCAAAAATGATGGCATTGTTCAGGGTATCTCCACTGCTGACTGCGCCAGAGATAAGGTTCAGCAGATCAGGAAACACCGCTTCAAACTGTTTGCGCTGCCAGGTCATGACCAATGTATATCCCAATGGCAACAGGCAAAGGAACAGCGCCGCTATCAGAGCCAAAAGAGGCAGCGTGGGGAAAAAATACTGCAAACCCAGGCTGGCACATACGACGACAATCGTAAAAAAAAAATCACTATCAAAGCTGTTTTACGCCCCAATAACGCAACAAAATTCACAGCCACCATAACGAACTGCTGATACCTGCTTTGCGGCTTAAGCATGTGCAGATTCAACGCTTGCTGCCCCTTCGACAAGGGTTTGCCGCTGCCATTGCCAGCATGGGTATTGCTATCCTTACCGCCAATAAACGAAGACAGTGTACGCTTCGGACGACAGGCAAAAGCCATCATACAAACGGAGGCCACCAGAAGCAGTATCCAGGCTGTCACTGTTCACCCCCTTGAAAGACACGGTTCAGTGACTCTTCCATATTAAAAAAGCGGGCTTTTTTATTCAGTACCGAACGACTCAGCAAACCATTACTATGAAACTGCCCTGTTTTATCTTCCTGACCGGGCTCGAAATGGAACATCTCCTCAAGTACGATATTCTCGCCTTCAACCCCCATAACCTCACAGATGCTCATAACCTTACGACACCCGTTGTGAAGGCGGGATATCTGTATAACCAGATCCACAGCATTGGCGATATTGCGCCGAATAGACGTTAGTGTCAGATTGGGTACAGCCATCATGACCATACTTTCCATACGCGCAAGCGCATCTCTGGGCGTATTGGCGTGCAGCGTTGACATAGAACCATCATGCCCCGTATTCATAGCCTGCAACATTTCAAAAGTCTCAGTGCCACGACACTCGCCAATGATGATACGGTCGGGGCGCATTCGCAGTGCATTAACAACCAGATCGCGTGCACTGACAGCACCGGTGCCCTCTATACTGGCCGGGCGGGTCTCCATTCGAACCACATGGGGCTGCTGCAACTGCAGCTCCGCAGCATCTTCAATAGTGATTATGCGTTCTGTTTCAGGAATCTGGCCTGACAGTGCATTGAGGAGTGTGGTTTTGCCTGAACCGGTTCCTCCTGAAATAATAATATTCAAACGGCAATGTGCTGCTATTGCCAAAATTCGAGCCATAGCAGAGGACAAACTTCCAAAACCCACCAGCGCCCTGAAATCGATAATACTTTGGCTGAATTTACGGATTGAGATAACCGTTCCATCCAGAGTGATCGGTGAAATGGCTATATTTACCCGACTGCCATCTGGTAAGCGGGCATCACACATCGGACAGGACTCATCAACACGACGACCGGCGGATACAGCTATCCGTCTGGCAATATTTTGCAGCTGTCGATCATCAATAAACGACACATTTGTTTTTTCCAGTCGCCCATGCCGTTCCACATAGACACAGCAAGCGCCATTCACCATGATGTCGGAAATATCGGGATCATCCAGTAGGGGTTGCAGTGGCCCCAGACCAATAATTTCGTCCACCAATCGACTGGTAAAATCAGCCTGTACACCACGGGGAAGAGAGATCGCCTCCTGCTCCACCATGGCATTAATCGCGGCGTAGATCTGGCTGCCCAGTGCCGAGGCTGAGAGGCTGGTCACCGCTTCTGCATCCAGCGCATCCATAATCCGGTTACGGACAGAGAGAAACATCTCCTGAAAGCCAGAACTCTGTCGCAGATTCTGATTCAATGCATTCATTAGCTAATCCTCCGCAACAGCCAGCTCAGAAAAGTCTTTGAACAGACCGGCTTACCCAGCAACTGTCGCGCCAGATTCTGCAGAGGTAATCCCAGGGCTCCGGTTCCGGATACAAAGCTTTTACCCGTGATCAGATAATCTTCACAATGGGGATACCAGGGCAATTCACAAGCGATGGATCTGTTTAAATACTGCTCGACCATAGTGCGATCGATCTGCTTATTAGGCTGACAATAATTCAGCACCAAAAAACAGCGCACGGAACTACGACGCTGCTCTAGCCGTTCAAGCAGACATTTGCACAGGTAGAGCCCAGACAACGATGGATGCACGGTAATGACCAGTGCATTCAAAGACGACAACCAATCTTCATCGGGTTCTCTATTCGAGAAAGGTGATTCATTGGCACAGTCTTCTACCAAAAAGTTATTATCCCAGGACAACAAATCAACAGCTTCGTGAATACGCTCCCGGTCAGGCCCCGTCAGATAGTTCAGCTTCTCCGACACCTTGATCTCAAGACTACTGGCTTGAATAAAATCGAGAGCTTGATCAAAAACCACAGATTCACGCTTGGCGCTGGCCTTATCAGCCAGATCGGACAACCCCAACATCACATGCATGTTGCCGCCGCGATAACCATGATCGACCAGCATGCCGGACTGACCGGTTTCATCCGCAAGACTTCGAGCCAGGCTGGCAGCAACCAGTGTTGTTCCGCAGCCACCCTTACACCCCATAACTGCGACCCTCATGGTATTATGAGCATTGGTCATCTGTCGTTGATGCAGACAGAGTTTAAGCTGATCAACAATATCCTGACGACTGGCAGGCCACAGCAGATAAAGGAATCCCTGCTGACGCAGCCTTCGTACCAAACTCATACTGCCGTCTGGTCCGAGCAGCACAACCTGACACTCTCTGGGCAGCAGATGACGCAAATCAAACAGTTGCTGCTCAACGCCTGTCCCAAAATCATTACCGGTTTCAATCAGCAGCAACTGCGCACTGCAACCGATCAGGAGATCAGGCAGTTTGTCGGCGTCATAGCCAATAGCACCAGACAGCTCCAAACCTTCAAAACACACAGCCTCCTGAACGGTATGGAGGCACTGCTCGGTACGGTAGACGACCATAATTTTAGCCGTACTCGCCTGTCGCTCCGTGGCACCCGCTGAAACCTGTTCAAAATCATCAAAATCAAACATGGCCCTATTTCCCCTCCCTACTTTCATCTGGCGTGGCCCGTTCGGGATAAACCATGCTCTGCCGACGAGCTTTGTCGATGTAACAGCTACGTAACTGTTCCGCACCGGTCTTGCCATCAACAGATCGGGCAGAGGCTCTGTAAGGAGGACAGATGTCGTCAGGTGGCTGCTGGTAATTGACAAAGCGGCCATCACAACCCTCAAGGCAGAAAATCACCGTCGTACAAACACTGATAACAACATTGGTAACAACATTGGTAACAACATTGGTAACAACGATCAGACACCGTTTAATCACTGCTTAAAGCCTCCTGTTGCCAGGATAGCGCGCGCCTGATCGGCAATAATGGGGCGCTCTTTGATTGTATCGAGATTGAAGTAACGCAGAAGAGTATCGACCCGGTTCATCTCAGGAAGCTGAATACTCCCCGAAACAACAGGCTTCACCAGATTGACCGTGGCGACAATTATCAGCTCTGTCTTCTCGCGCTGATTATCGGTATGGCGAAAAGCGGCACCTAAAACAGGAATATCACCAACAATGGGAATCTTGGAGAGCGCATCACGATCTTCGGTACTAATCAACCCCCCCAGTACGAAACTCTCACCATCAGCTAACTGTATTGTGGTTCGGGCCTTGCGGGTCTTGAAAGCCGGCATATCCAGCGTGTTGTTACTTTTACTGACATCCACCGAACTGACTTCAGGTTCCAGAGATAAGTTAATGGTGTCGTTTTTAAGAACCTTGGCCGCCAGGGTCAGGCGAACACCGAACTCTTTGTAGCTAATGTTCTGGGAGCCATCAACGTAGGTGATAATGGGCATTTCACCACCGGCCAGAAAGGAAGCGGTCTCACCAGATAACACCGACAGGTTGGGTTCAGCGAGAATTTGCCCCATAGCATCATCATCAGCTGCGGAAATAAACCGTCCAATGGAGCGAGAGTCCAGATGACCAAGCCGGTTAAAAAACTGCCCACTACCCAAAAGTCTGGCACCGGCAGCTTCACCCAGCAACGAGCCAAATTTTACTCCGAGCTGACGAATAAAAGAGTGGGAAACCTCCGCAATGGTCAGTTTGACATTGACCTGCCTGACAGTTGTCGTTTGAAGGTTGTTAACCAGCCCCTCATAGGTACGACGGGTCAGAAAATGGATCGGGCTTTTGTCTGTTGCCCCCTCCTTCCAACTGATCTTATCTTCATGAGCCTTCTTGCCCAGCAGTTCGCCAGCCAGTTGATAGATGTCGTTACTGATATCATCGGATAGCACCGTACCGCTAAGGACAATCTGCTGACCCAATGATGTTAGATTGATCTCGCTATCGGAAAATCTCAGCTGCAACTGCTCACGCACAGACGACAGATTGTGGGTCACCACAAGAGTACGGCTATCAATCGCCTTGCCCTTACTATCAGTCACCAGAAGGGAGGTCGTACCAGGGTTTTTCCCGTAGACAATCAGACGACTGTTATTTATTACCTGATAATCCGCAATGTTCGGATCAGCGACAAAGACCGTATCGATCACATCCCGGCTATACGTTAAAGGCTCGGCCTTGTGTACGTCCAGATAGAGCGCATCATCAGCGCGGGTCTGGGCGATCCACACCAACATCCACAACATCAAAAGCGGCGTATACAGGCGATGATAAAAGCTCATTACCACACTCCTGCACTGCGGCCATTAGAAGAAGAAGAAGAAGAAGAGACTGTGCCATTGGCACCACGAAATTCCGTCACCCTGACAAGGTCAGGGAACAGCTGACGTACATTGGCCGAGCCGACAAACCGCTGACCAGCAGGCAATACCTCCAGATTTCCAGTGTGACGAGCCAGTATTAGTTGCCGAATGTCAGCCGGTGCAACCGCAAGCACCAGAGTATGAAGATTGTCATCATTAAAGGACGACTCTGGCTGGCGGTTGTCCAAACCTCTATTTTCCAAAACAAGGGCATTGGTCAGCACCGTCGTCACCGAAATCTTTGCCAGATTGCCGGGACTCCGATCAGGCATGGTGATAAGAGCCACATCCACTCGCTCCCCAGCACGCACCTCCAGGGCAAAGCCCTGACGGGACAAGGGAAGTGGCCAGGCCACATAGGGCTGATCGGCAACATCAACCAGCGGCTCTTGATGCTGATCCGGCTCTGTTGAAACGACAGGCACCAACTCCTGACCATTCTCCCGATCTTCCTCCCCGTCAGCCTCACCCCCCGCACACTGTGTGTCGGTACCGGTATTCATTATGCCTATTACAGCAACAACAGACACAATAAAGGCCGGAAGTAATAACCATACCCGTCGCATAGGCTTTTACTCTCGTTCTCTTTATAGAAGTTATATATTCAGGCCTTATTTACAGGGCTGACAGCAGTACTCCGGTAAAACCGGCAGCCCCGATGGCAATACCATAGGGCACACCCCGTAGCCTGACCGACGACAGGGTTCCTGTTATCCATCCATAGCAAAGGTAAACAACAGCGGTCAGACCACCAACAACAGCCATCAGACCAAACAGTGCTGGCAAGAACTCATGGCGGATACCGGTCAAATAGGCAAGCATCAGCTTGATATCACCACCAGCCATGACGTTACAACGAAATAACAGACAACCGACCAATGCTACACACAACCAGCCCCCTAACTGAAAACTCTGAAAACCAGTGGTCAGCAGCGAGATAGCCGCAACAGCAAGCACGGATCTATTACTGATCATCCGATAACAGATATCCGACCAGAACAGATATAAAGTCAGCCCTGCCAGTATCATTGTTATCACTCCGTGGAAATCGCCGTGCTGACCTTTTCCATGGCTGCTTTAAGAGCAGATTTCAAGCTGCCACTCTCACCAGAAAACGCCACACCCACTACTGACGCAATGGCCACCGCAACAAGCGCATATTCAATGGCAGTCACCCCGCGCTGGTCTTCTTTCAGGCGATCCAGAAAAAGGGAGGCTTTTACATAAAGACGGATCAACGTTGTATTCAACATCTGCACTCTCCTGCTATTCATTACTATCAAGTGGGCATTTAGAGCACACAGAACGCGATAAAGTTTCTGGGAAAATGTAAGGTTTTTTTGTGGGATGTTAGAGAGTGTCAGGGACTATTAAGGTTTTGTTATCAAACCAAACATATTTGGGATTTACTTCTACCTGAATCAGTGATTTCAGATCACAAATAATTTTCTAAACCCAGACAGCACAAGGCCTGACAGGTAAAATACATCTGTCTCAGGATTTCACCGATTCAGGATATGTGAGGATTAATTATCGCAGCTTTAACACTCAGGATGATTATAAGGTGGCTACCAACTGGGATCTCTCCCAATACTGTGGACAGTTTTTCAAGAACACAATGCACGTGGGGCAAGGTCTGCGTGTAAGGGCTGATATTTAATAGCCAATATTGGTCAGCGCAGAGTTGCCGGAAAATACCCTATAAAGCCACAGCCCCAAGAATGTCTTGGCAGAAACTGTCCGAAGTATTGACTCCCAAACTAAAGATATTCATCCTATGAGCGATAGGCAATATAATGGGAACCATTCGTTGATGAGTTTAATGAACAGTCCTTAAATAGCTTCCAGATTTGAGACTCGATCTCTGTTTACCCTGAGCTCGTCGAAGAGTGGTGTCAATAGCCTCGAAGGGTTCAGCCTGAACGGAGTTTTAAGCCTCAGAATATGCGGAAGTTATTCCCGGATCATTCTTAAGGCCCATTAGCATGTTGAATAGACCAAGGATAGGGTTGCTCAATGCTGAAAAAAACACTGGCGATGACATCCGTCATTTTATTAGGGGGCTGTTCTGTCAGACCTGTTGCAGTGACACCGGAAAATATTCGGAAAACTGCAGAAAATGACAAAATCGTGCTCAGTCAAGGTGTGGGCGCTATTGCTGGGGTTATTAGTCTGGAAGACGCTATTGCCCGAGCATTATTGAATAACAGACAGAGAAAGTTACAGAAACTGGAGACCGCTCTTGCCCATGGGCAGTTAAAACTTGCCAAGTATGAAATGCTGCCTGAACTCACCGCATCCGCAGGTTACTCAAAGCGCAACAATTATGCCGCCTCTGCCAGCGTCTTATTCAATGACGGAACTCCAGGTTCATTGAGAAACAACCCCTCTTATTCTGTCTCTCAGGATAAAAAGCGAACCACATATGATGCCGCTTTCACGTGGAATATTCTCGACTTCGGTCTCTCTTATGTTCGGGCCCGGCAAAATGCGGATATGTACCTGATCTCGCAAGAGCGGGAACGCAAGGTGGTTCATAATATTACCCAGGATGTTCGTACGGCTTACTGGCGAGGGGTATCGGCGGAGCGGCTGTTAAAAAATATTGGCCCGTTGATCAAAAGAACCCGTGCGGCGATTAAAGATTCCCAAACAGTAGAACGTCAGCGCTTGAAAGCACCGTTACAGGCCCTCTATTATCAGCGGGAATTACTCGACATTTTGCGTTCATTACAATCCTTGCAGCAGGAGCTAACGGATGCCAAGACAGTGTTGGCAGAGCTGATAGGAGTTAAGCCGGGGGTCTCTTTCCAGTTAAAAGATGTCGATGAGCCAAGCTTTCATGTACCCGAGTTGAGTTTTGATTTGGCCACCATGGAAGATACGGCGTTGAATAACAGGCCAGAATTAATAGAAAGTCACTACCAAAAGCGCATTTCAGCGGCAGAAACTCGTGCTGCCGTGCTAAAAATGCTGCCAGGCATAAACCTGACTGCAGGTAGCTATCACGATAATAACGACTACCTGCTCAATCAGAACTGGACCAGTTTTGGAGCCCAAATTTCCTGGAATCTACTGCATATTTTCCGAATCAATGACGAACAATTCATAGCACAAACCCGAGGGGCTCTGGCAGAACAGCAGCGGCTGGCGACCTCTATGGCTGTGCTCACTCAGGTACATCTGTCGAAAATTCGCTTTGAACAGACAAAAAAGAGTTTTGCACTGTCAAAACGGTATCTTGATGTCGCTACAAGAATCCACGATCAGATCAGTAATGAAACCCGTAGCGAAAGTGCCTCTGAACTGGATTTGATGCGTGAATCCTTAAATGTGCTACTAGCAGAATTGCGTCGGGATGTAGCTTATGCTGACCTGCAAAACGGCTTTAGCCGCATATTTGTCACCATGGGACTGGATCTGACTCAGGGAAGCCATAGTGGCACTGACCTGCCTGCTTTATCCGCGAGTATTCGGGCACAATTGCGTCAGTGGCAGAGCGGGAAGCTGGCAGATAGTGTACAGCCTCAATAAGTCGATACCTTCCTATTTGTTAGCAACAAAACACGGCTTCATTTCAATGAAGCCGTTAATTTTAGTGACAACACGGCTAAGGCAGGTAATCAATGGATTTGGGGGAGTTGTACTTCACAAGCATGCTGATGACAGTACTGGCATTTAATGCGAGTGCGTCGGAATTTCAAGCCAGAGCCTTAATTAAGGCAGTGGATCGAACAATCCTTTCTGCCGAACTGTCGGCAAAAGTGGTAGAGCTGCCTCTTCAACCTGGTACCCCATTTAAAACCGGAGACCTTCTGGTCGGTCTTGATTGCTCGCTTTATCAGGCTCAAAAGCTGAAAGTGGTCGCAGAAAAACAGGCGTCAGCGATCAAGCTGGAGAATGTGAAAAAACTGAACAAACTCCGCTCCATCGGTGCTATAGAAGTGGCATTGGCACAATCGCAGTTGGAGCAGATGGAAGCAGCCCTATTAATTGCCAGATTAAACACCGAGCGTTGCATTATTCGTGCACCGTACGATGGCAAGGTCATTGAGCGCCGGATTAGCCGCTTTGAGACGGTTAACCAAAAGCAGGAATTAATAGAAATTGTTAATGATGAACAGCTGGACGCCGAGGTTATCGCCCCAGCCAGCTGGCTATCCTGGCTGACAGAAGGCGTCGCTGTAAAACTCTATATTGATGACTCCACTACAGTCGCTGAAGGTACTGTATCAGCAATTTCACCGGCTATTGATCCTGGCAGTCAAACTATTATGTTGCATATTGATCTCTCTACTCACTCGGGGCTGATTCCGGGAATGAGTGCAACAGCGGAACTTCTTTATTTAGACAAGCAACCAGTTTTAGGCAAGCAGACAGATTTAGGCAAGCAGACAGATTTAGGCAAGCAGCCAGCTTTAGACAAACAACCAGCTTTAGGCAAGCAG
>CAMRBW010000107.1 GCA_947040555.1 uncultured Oceanospirillales bacterium
TCACAGGCAGATCACAGGCAGATCACAGGCAAATTAGCCACCTATACAAACAAATAACAAAGTACTAACCAGCTTGTTACCATGATGATATTTTCTGATGATCACCCAGGCAGTGGTGGATTAATACAATAAGTGCAACCGAATGATCCTAAGCACGATACGGTTTGGTTGGCGGTGTTTTATGGGGAGCGTTCTGGAGATACGTACTGACGCGATATCAAATAGTCATCCACTGTACGACAAAAAAGACAGCACCGTTAAGTACTGCCTTTTACTCACCCGAAGGTGAAAAAGTACAACACTCAGTTAGGATCAATATGGATGGTGATATCTGCCTCCGGCATCTTTTCCAGCAGGCGGTTTTTAACCTGTTTACCGATAGCGTGAGCCTCTTCCAGAGAGAGATTGCCATCAAGATCGAGATCCAGCTGGATTACCGGAGTGATACCGGACATACGCGTACGCAGGTTATGGAATCCCAACACCTGTTCAACACTGCGTATCTGTTCAGCGATCTCCTGTTCACTCTCCTGATCAAGCGCCTTATCCATCAGCATCTCTATCGCCTGCCAGGCCACCTTGCTCACACTCACCAGCATATAAACGGCAATAACTATACCGATTAGCGGGTCCGCCAAAGGTAAACCGGCAACAGAGAGCAACAACGCTATGACCACGCCAAAATTGGTCAGAAGATCCATTCGGTAGTGAATAGCATCCGTTTTAATGGCCAGTGAGCCGGTCATCTTCACCACATAGTGCTGATAGCTGACCAGCGCCAGCGTCAGCACGATAGAGAATGCCATTACCCCCAGTGCAATCTGACTATTATCAATGGCCGTCCCTTCCCGAATACCATCGATAGCATGGAGAACCAGAAACATCCCGGAACCGGCAATAAAAGCAGACTGCGCCAAAGCGGCCAGCTGCTCGGCCTTGCCATGACCATAGGGGTGATCGTCATCGGCCGGTCTCAGGGCGATGGAGACCGCGACCAGGTTGATAATTGAGGCAAAAGCATCCAGAAGAGAGTCTATAAAAGTGGCCAGAATACTGACCGAACCGGTCATGATCCAGGCGGCCATCTTGGCGACCAGAAGAACTGCTGCAGTAGCAACCGCGGCACGGGAAGCGCGCTTCATAAGAACAGCCTTATGCGGCTCAGGCAGAACAGACATTGATTAGGCTCTCCTCTCCAATATGACGGGAGTGTTATTGGCGTTTTATCGGACTCACTATCTCATAAGAGCACGGACAAGATCAGTCTTTTCGCAGAACTTTTTAGCGCCCTCCAGCATACGGGGTGTGGGTCGCACCAGAAGGCTGCCGTCAAGGCTATAGATGGTTTTGTTGCGAACCGCCGGAATGGTATGAAACGCCTTCCACTCCCGATACAACGCATCAGAACCAACACGATCACCATGCCCCCCCTCAACAATCAGTGCCGGTTGTCTGGCGACCACCTCCTCACGGGAGATACGGGGCACCAGCACCGGGGCATCGGCAAAGATATTCTCGGCCCCGCAGACCTTGAACAGCTGCGACACCATATGCTCACCATTGAGGGTCATCAGCGGATTGTCGGACACTTCCAGAAAGGTCGCCACTTTAGCCTTGCCCGTGTATTGCCTGGCCAACGCCTGCCAGCCCTGCAGCAGCTGTTCTGCGGCCTGTGCACCCTTCTCACTGTCTGCCAGCTTTCCAAAGATACGCAGCGCGGCGGCAATATCTTCAATAGTGTGCAGCTCAGAGTGGTAGACCGGGATACCAAACCGGTTCAGCCGCTCCGTAATATCCCTGGGATTGCCTGACGGCCATACCAGCACCAGATCCGGCTTGAAGGCGACAATGGCCTCCATATTGATAAGGTTATAACTGCCCACAACCGGCAAGGTTTTAGCCCGCTCGGGATAGTCACTGAACGATGAGGTGGCCACCAGCCGGTCACCGCCGCCCGCCGCAAACATCAGCTCTGTGGCATGGGGCGACAGGCTGATAATGCGTGTAGGGGAAGCCTTCAGGATCAGGGTCTGGCCGGTAGAATCGGTGACGGTAACCGGGGCAGCCATAACGGCGGAAGCTAACAAGAGGGTTAGTAGAACAGTCAAAAATTGAATTTTATTCATGGGCCTGTGGTCTAACAAGGGATATGTTCATCTGCATGCTGTCTTTGGTTTAATGGTGCTATGATAAGTATTGATTCAAGAATGGGTACGAATCCTGCGTCGTTTATCATCCCTAAAAAAATATCACCCGTACAAGTATATAAAAACGTAGATAGTTGGAACGCACATATAAAAAAGCCATGAACGGAAAATGTTGCCCACCCTGAAAAATGAACTACAGATGCGGCACTTTCATGGTTAATAATTAAACATATTTAATAGGACTATCCGAGGATATATAGGGCATGGATTTCAACTTTTTCAACCAGCTACTGATCATATTTTCTGTCTCTGTTTTTGCCATTGCCCTGTTCCATCGCCTGCGTATACCGGACACTCTCGCCTACCTGATGGTTGGCATCGTCCTGGGCCCAACCGCCACCGGCATCATCGATACCAACTTTGATATTACTCTGCTGGCGGAAATGGGGGTGGTTTTCCTGCTGTTTTCACTCGGTCTGGAGTTCTCTCTGGCCAACGTATTCGCCATGCGCCGCATCGTATTTGGGCTCGGTGGTCTGCAGGTGATGATCTGCACGGTGCTGATCGGCTTCTGTGGTGTTGCATTGGGTTTCTCCCCGGTTGGCACGCTGGTGATGGCGGCCGGACTCTCGCTCTCGTCGACCGCAATCGTCTCCAAGGAGCTGACCCGACGCAATGAACTGCGAACCGGCCATGGCCAGCTCACCATTGGCACGCTGATTTTTCAGGATATTGCGGCGGTCTTTTTTCTGATTCTCATTCCGGCCATGGCCGGTGTCGGCAATCACAGCCTGATGATGTCGCTACTGATCAGCCTGGGTAAAGGTCTCGGTTTTGTGGTCTTCATGCTCTTGCTGGGGCACTGGGTTCTGCCGCGCATGTTCCATGAGATTGCCCGCACCAAATCAGAAGAGCTGTTTGTATTGAGTGCTATCGTCGTCTGTCTGGTGGCCGCCTGGATGACCCATCTGCTGGAACTATCCATGGCACTGGGTGGCTTCGTGGGCGGTATGATGCTGGGAGAGAGCCATTACCGACACCAGATCGAAACCGATATCCGCCCGTTCCGGGATATTCTGCTCGGACTGTTCTTCGTCTCCGTCGGCTTGATGCTGGATCTTGACCTCTTTATTCAGAAGTGGCCGATGATTCTGATTGCGACGGCCGGTCTGATCCTCTTCAAAGCCACCATGATCACCATGGTCGCCAGTTTCATCCAGCGGAATCAAGAGCATGCTATCCGCACCGGGTTCTGCCTGGCCCAGAGTGGTGAGTTCTGTTTTGCTCTGGTTGCTCTGGCCGGACAGTATGACCTGCTGGAGACTGAAATCAGCTCAATGATTCTCTCCATCACCATTATGTCGATGGCGGTCACGCCTCTGCTTATCCGTTACAGCGGCACCATTGCCCATAAGATAATGGGAGAAAAGCAGACGATAGAACCCCGCAAAGCGATTGATGCCATCAGTCAGCAGACCAGCGATGTTAACAAACATATTCTGATTCTGGGCTACGGCCGTGTCGGTCAGATTATCAGTCGCTTCCTGCGTGAAGATAATCTGCCTTATATCGCTATCGACGATGACCCGATCCACGTCCGGGAAGCAACCCGTGCCGGTGAACCGGTGTTTTTCGGGGACTGCCGGCGGACAGAGTTACTGCATGCCGCGGGTCTCAAGCGTGCGCGTATGGTGGTTATCTGTATCGACAGCGTCCAGGCGGCTCAGGATACCCTCAACGGCATTCGTAGTGCCAATAAAACCATTCCGGTGCTGGTGCGTACCCGGGATGACAGCAGAATGGAAGAACTCAAACGGAACGGGGCGACCGAAGTGGTTCCCGAGGTACTTGAGTCCAGTCTGCTGATTGTCAGCCATGTACTGACCATGCTTGGCCAGCCTCAACCATCAATTGCCGCACGCATACAGTCGGTGCGCCGTGAGCGTTATGACATTCTGCACGGCTTCTTTTTCGGACAAACCGAGCCACTTCGAACCGACGAGGGAGATGATTGCGAGCTGTTACACGGTGTCACGCTGGGAGGCAGCGCCTGGGCGGTGGGTAAAACAGTCTCCGAGCTAGACCTGAAAAAGACCGGCTCCCATCTCAAACGGGTGGACCGTGCGAGCGAATCGTTGGAGATAACATCAGAGTTAATGCTGGCGGCCGGTGACGTACTGTTACTAAAAGGTACTCAACAACAAGTTGAGCAAGGGGAGAGCCTTTTGTTACGTGGCTAGTGTTATGCAACTAGTGTTATGCAACTAGTGTTATGCAACTAGTGTTATGCAACTACGCATTACAAAGCAGGCTACAAACTTCAAATCCTGCTCTTGAATCTGCTGCCTTTCTCCGGGGATGGCAGATTCGCTGTTGCAGTGCACAGGAACCCGACTACTCTCTCTGTTTTCTCATTAAACGGGTTTGTACTGATGCTGGAGCACTTGCGTTGTCTTTCTGACAGGCTGTTCGCCTGTTTTATCGTGGTCTTTATCTGTACGGGTTTCGGGATTGCCAGCAGCCGCGCCTCTGCGCCGGCAGTAGTCGTGCTGTACAAGGATGAATCCGGAACCTTTACTACCCGCACAGATAGTCAGGGTGATATCTTGCTGGATATCCACGCTCGTAACCTAACGCCTCTTGCCAATCTGAACATCGACAGCACCCGTCTGAACAAAAAGACCAGAAAATACGATTTCAACGCCCTCACCCATTTTCAACTCCCTATCTCACTGGACTCCTCTAATCCTGATACCGGGCTCGTCGGCCATTGGAGTAAAACCGCCAACACAATCCCGCGTCCAGGCAGGGAGTCTATGGCGCGAATCCTTATTCCCTTTGCTACAGCTGCGCTCGCTTTTGGTAGTATCAGTAAGAACGATCTGGATTACACCAGTACAGATTTTCAAACCAACTTCGGGCAATACATGGTATTGGCAACAGTCAACAATCTGGCCCAGTACGTCGATGAAGCCATGGCTGAGCTACTGACTGAGCACCACCTCGGTGGCAGTATTTCGCCAGAGTGGGCGGCAAAGGGCGCAGTCGCTGTACTGATGCTGGGGATGGGGCAGTTCGAGTCCATCGGAGATAAAAGCAAGATGGACGTTGGCCAATCCATCCGCCTCTTTGCCCAGTCCAGGTTTATTAACACATCCAGTCTGCTGCTGGGTGATGCCTCAGGTCAGGTGCTTGACCGAATCGTCGCCCTGTCACCCAAGACCAGAAAACTGGTGACGTCTGCCGTTGGTGGCACGAGCACTGGTGGGCTCTATTACCTGCTCACCGAAGCGCTTGGGGGGCGAGATGTAACCAAAGACCTGCAGAGCAAAATCTGTCATGCCACAATTTTTGGTATTGCCAAAGCTACCACCCCGTTTATTGAGGATTTCGTCGGGTTAACCACCGATCAACCGTTGCAGAAGCATCTCGGTACCCATGCCGTACTTGAGGTGATCTCACTCTCATTGGCCGGCGGGCTCTATGGTTTTGTCAGCCAATACCCTTCGAAAATCAACCCTGTGAGCATTTATTTTGCCAAATTGCTTGCAGGTGGTTTTTCCAAGTTGGCCGGAGTATCGCTTGCGGAGCTGCTTGGCATCAGAAGTTTTAACGCATTTTTCAGCAGTCAAAACAAGTCCCTTCCTTTCATCAGACCATTCTACTATCTATTCTTCAGCATGATAACCAATGAGATTTACAAGGGCGCCGACCCTCAGAACACTCTTTTCAAGGAGGCACTCAGCAAGATGCGGGATGGTATCTATTTCAGTATGCTGACAAATGGCATGACCAGCCTTATCGATGACTTTATGCAGATGATCAGACCACCAGTACAGCCGATTACATTAAACCTGACTCTGGATCATGCCCTTAAAGAGGAGTCACCGGCTAGTAGCGCAGACGCTGACATTTCCCACCGGCACAATAAACAGCATGGAGAATTGTGAGTTGCCCATTATCAGCACATAGTGATCGGGGCACGACCCGCCATGGGCGAAAAACAGAAAGGATGCAAAGTATGAGTATAGAAAAACCATCGCGAAAAACGCCGGGGCTGCTCTCGGTCATTCAAAGCACTGCAGCAGCAGCGTTCGGCGTTCAGAGCAGCCGGAAAAGAGAAAAGGACTTCACTACCGGACAGGCAGGTCCTTTTATTATTGCAGGGGTTGTTTTTACTGTGCTGTTTGTACTCGGACTACTGTACATAGCCAACAAGGTTGCATCTTGAATCAATAACCGTATGACCAGCGCTCCACTGCAAACGAACTTCATTGCACATGAAATTCACCGCAAGCGTCGTACAAATGTCACTGCCCGGCAACCCAGTAAACAGCTAAAACAACGACCAGCAAAATAAGAGCCAATGCCGACAGAGCATCGGCTCGACCATCTTTGCTGTACTCTTCTTCATTATGCTTCATAGGCTGCTCTCCCACTTGATCCTGTTGTCCATTTCAAGGTAGCGCAGCCCCCTCTTTAGAGCAAATGACTGAGAGCAAACGACTGAGAGTAAACGATATAGAAGGTTACCGTCGTCTGCCCTCCCCCCCAACCTTTTCTTATCCGTATAAACCGATATACTGAGTCTGACCTGTAAGCGGTGTGCCCATGGATTCTGTATCCCTTTTTTATTCGTTTTTTCTGATTTTCACCGGTGCAGCTGTTCTGGCAACAGTGGCTCTGGCCACTCGGCAGCCATTGATCGTTGCCTATATCGTGCTCGGGGGAATTTTTGGGCCATCGGGAATGGCACTGATTAATGATACCGAACTGCTGTCGGATACCTCCCACGCAGGCATTCTCTTTCTACTGTTTCTGCTGGGGCTGGATATGCAGCCCAACCACCTGATCCACATGCTGCGCAAAACAGCCACCGTCGGGATACTCAGCTCTCTGGTCTTTGCATTTATGGGTTACGGCTGCGCCCGTATGTTCGATTTCATCCATACCGAGAGCCTGGTGATTGGTGCAACGATGATGTTTTCCAGCACTATTATCGGTATCAAGCTGCTGCCCACCACCGTGTTGCATCATAAGCATACCGGCGAACTGCTGGTCAGTTTATTGCTGCTGCAAGATCTGCTGGCGATACTGATGCTGTTGGTGATCAATAATGTCAAGGACCTCGCCCATAGCTATCTACCCTTGATCACAACACTCGCGACACTGCCCCTGCTGGTGCTTTCCGCAGTCCTCTTCGTTCGCTATATCTTGCTGCCACTTATGGAGCGCTATGACCGTTTCCATGAATATATGTTTTTGCTGACTATTGGCTGGTGTCTGGGATTATCTGAACTGGCACATGCTCTTGGACTATCAGCCGAGATCGGAGCGTTCATCGCCGGTATCACCATTGCCACCAGCCCGATCGCCCAATACATAGCCAACCACTTGAAACCGTTACGGGATTTCTTCCTGATCCTGTTTTTCTTCTCGGTGGGAGCCAGCTTCGATCTGACACTACTGCCCTCTGTTATTCTGCCGGGTATCGCACTGACCCTGCTCTGTCTGTTGATTAAACCCCTGATATTCCGGCTATTTCTGCACGGCGTCAGCGAACGGCGCAAAACCGCCTGGGAAGTCGGCTTCAGGCTGGGACAGAACAGCGAATTCGCCCTGCTGATAGCAACGGTTGCCACCGCCCAGAAGCTGATCGATGTAGAGGCCTCCCACGTCATTCAAATCACCGCCATTCTGACGCTGTTATTGTCCTCTTACCTGGTGGTCTTCAATTACGAATCCCCGATCGCCGTCTCTGACAAGCTGCGGCGAGACTAGGGAAAAGATGTGTCCTTTACATGACAGTTAGAAACACAGTAAGTGCTCATATTTATCTGGCAAATGTGATATTACCTCCTCTACAGCCCAGTAAAACCGCTGATGAAAATATTGGAAACGCCGTTTTGCCAGTAAAATATGAGCAGTTACGAAACACCCAACAAAAACTGATCAAGCGACTATTCTCAACTGCTGAAAACATCAGACTGATTGAGTGAGGAATCTTTCCCATCGTTCAATCAATAGACTAAAAAAATGAGTGGTAGAGTAAATGAGTAGGTTGGCTAATTGTTGTTATCTGTTAAAAAAATCAGCTCTCTGCGGTGTTGTCGTATTTAGCATAGGTAGTGGTCTGACTCAAGGCGAACAGCTCCACAATAATTGCCAGGTGCCCACTGGATTGTATCAAGTTAAACAACTAGCCGATCATGATACTTTGAGCCTCGCTGTCACTTCTGACGGAACTATTCGAGGTCTGTATCGACTATCAGATGCCAAACAATCCCATCTTGTTGATATACACCTTGACAGCTCCGCACAGATAAAATGTCATGAGAATAACATCACGATTAAAGCCGATAACCGTGGATATGCTATCGACCTGCAGCTTAGCTGGGACAGTGCTCTTGCCAGACTCTATGTTACGGGTAACCGTACGGGGAAGGCAACCTGGACACGCTACGGTATGCGAATTGCGGTGATCTGCGGAGCATTCTGCGGAGCATCTTGGGTAGCATTGCTAACTTTCGCTGTGATTGAATCCGAAAACACACCTTTTACTGTATGTTTGCACACGCTTTTGAATAATGTTGTCGACGACCCCAGAGAGTACTGGGCGACCGCTAAGGCATTTTTTTTTGAAAACAAATATATTTACACTCTGCCTTTGATCGCCACTGTCACAGGAGCAACGGCAACGTATTTTATTAGCGGCGACACAACATGCCCAGCTACAGGGACTGGTGAGCTGTCTATCACTGCCAAAAAGGACAACGTCTGTACTATCCCCAAAGGGTTATACCAAGGTCAAGCGTTCGACCCTGCGGGAAACTCCTTTATGATAACCATTCCCATTACGCATAATAGTGAAAGTAGCCTATCACCAAAAGTGCTGGCTCCATCAAAAAGCGCCGCTACCTATGATATCATACCATCAGTGCAATCCTGTCTGGGGAACGAAATAATTTTGGAATGGAATATATCATCACCTGCTACTTCCAAAGGGTATCTGGTCGCCTTTTATGATGAAGAACAGGGGCTGATTGGAACCAGTGCTTTTACCACCACCCCCTCCGGTTGGCTACGCGACAGCTCCCCCTTCCTTACGGAACCTTTCCCGTTGGAAAAGAAAATGTAATGGCTCCGAAGGAAAACCACTCCCCACATATACGTGGGGAGATATTTTTGGCTGATGTGAATTGATCAACTTATAAGAGCCCAGCGTCCTGAATGACTCAGTGGCTTTCCGGGGAAACGATCGTGACTATGAATCAGCCAGGAAAACGGCTACTCTGCAGTTTTTCCCACAGCGCAGATACGCTACCCGTCACCGCCTGCTGGACGCTCAATCCCAGCTTCTGAGGCAGAGTCTTCTTCTCACTCCAGCTGATCAGATAGACGCTCTCTTCCTGCTCGAAACACTCACAAAGATAAGCATCGCTGGTCTTCAGCACATCCACCAGTTTCATGGCGATGGCCTGAGTGCCGTACCAGATCTCCCCTGTCGATATCTGTTCAACATCAACCACCGGACGGGCAGAGGCAACAAAGTCCTTGAACAGATCATGGGTCTTTTCCAGATCCTCAATAAACTTCTGACGCCCCTTTTCGGTGTTCTCTCCCATCACCGTCAGAGTACGCTTGAACTCGCCGGCCGTGTGCAGCTCAACATCCACATTGTGCTTTTTCAGCAGCTTGTGAATATTGGGTACCTGCGCCATCACCCCAACAGAGCCGAGAATGGCAAACGGAGCAGCAAGCAATTCGTCGGCCAGACAGGCCATCATATAGCCGCCGCTGGCCGCCACCTTATCGACAGCGATGGTCAGGGGAATGCCCTTGTCACGAATGCGCTGCAGCTGGGAAGAGGCCAGACCGTAAGAGTGCACCATGCCGCCAGAACTCTCCAGACGAACCAGCACCTTGTCTGTCGGGAGAGCCTGACCAAGAATGGCGGTCACCTCTTCCCGCAGATGGCTGACCGCAGAAGCGCGAATATCACCATGGAAGTCCAGAACAAAAATGCGGGGTTTCAGTGCGTCCTCCTTAGTCTGATCACCCTCACCGCTTTTCTTTTTGGCTTTTTTTCTGGCCTTGGCCTCTTTTTTTTCCTGCTTGTGTTTTTTCTTCAGCGTGTCTGCATCAAGCAGCTCGCTCTCAAGCATATTCTGGCTGTCCCGATACTCGTCACTCAGGCTACGCACCTTGATATGACCGGATGCCTCACCCTTACTACCAGCCGCAGCAATGCCTGCGACCACAGCCAATATTCCCCCGACAATAATGATTGCCTTGACCAGGAACAGGCCTATCTCCCACAAAAATTCCAAGAGATATCTCCTTGCTTGTTTGATTTGCTTGAATCCAGCTTCACTCGCGCTGATGCCGTGATCGGTCAACCGTGATCAGCCACTTTCTGTTTGACCCCATAGATTAAACCAGAGTGCCACCAAGCTCATCTATTCTGTCTGAATTTGTATTTTTATTTGGATGGCTTTTTATTCTGATGGCTTTTTATTCTGATG
>CAMRBW010000108.1 GCA_947040555.1 uncultured Oceanospirillales bacterium
TCCGATATTCTTTCTCAGAATTAATGGGTGTCCGATTTTTTCTTTTTGTGAATATCAATCTGTGGGTGTCCTTTTTATCTGTTTTTATCTGTCCTTCTTATTGTGCTTCTTACTCTTCTTACTGCTATTTTTACTGCTACTGCGAACTCAGCTCGGCTCCTGAACAGGGCTTCGCCGTTGATAACTCCCGTCATGTAGAGGGTTGAAGTATGTATGTCAAAACGAAATTTCCTTTTATGTCTTTTCTGAATGTTATTCTGGCTGGTTTTCTGTTGTCGCTGGTTATGTCGGTTCGAGCGAACGTGAGCTACGGGGACATAACTGCCCAAAGTTCTCTGTCAGATGGGATACCAGATTTCACATCGCTCAGTATTTACGAGGATGATGATTGCGAAAATGCAGATGAGCAGTTACATCTGGACTGGTCCAAAGTCGAGGTGTCCATTGCTATGATCAGAACATCTTTTGCACCCCACTGTTGGGCTAATTGTGTGGGGCATGTATGGCGGGGCAGTAAGGTCAGGTTGACCTTCCCCCAGGGGTTTGTGGCCCGAGTGAGAAAGGAGCTCGGTGCTGGTGTGGGCAAGGGTTGGTTTTTGGTGAAACCTGAGAGTACTATTTTTCAAGATAGGCTGAAAATATACTTCGATGATTTCAGTCATCCCGAAAAAATAAAAGCGACTTCTGATGGAAGATACTTTGTAGAAAGATCGTCCAATTATGGTTTGGTGGATGGCGAGAGATGTTCTAGTCTGCGTACGGAGTCGGGCGATACTACGCCCTTGAGCTTTATTCTCGAGAGCGTACATTTTGAAAATACGAACGCTTCAGAATCGGTCGCACTGTACCCAAATACGAAGGCTGAGGCCGTGAGCAGCGGGGATCGCTACTACTCCTGTGCGGGCCCTTACGTTACCCTCCCCGTGGTGCCATGGTAACAGACTTCTGGTTGCGTCATTTCCTGCTTCCGTGATGTTTCGGTATAGCCTTTCGGCAATCCCGCGGGTGTTTCTGACCGCGGGTTTGACAAGAAATCGCCATTCGACTCCTGAGCAGGCGTTCGCCGTTGGATACTCCCGTCATATAGAGGGTTGAAGTATGTATGTCAAAAAAGAATTTTCTTTTCTGAACGTTGTTCTGGCTGGTTTTCTGTTGTCGCTGGTTATGTCGGCCCGAACGAACGCGCGCTACCGGGACATAACTGCTCAAAGTTCTCTGCCAGATTGGATGTCAGATTTCACATCGCTCAGTATTTCCAGGGATGATGGTTCCGAAAACGCAGATAAACAGTTACCTCTGGACTGGTCCAGGGTCGAGGTGTCCATTGCTATGATCAGAACATCTCTTGCACCTCACTGTTGGGCTAATTGTGTGGGGTTTGACTGGCGGGGAAGTAAGGTCAGGTTGACCTTTCCCCCAGCGTTTCTGCTCAGAGTGAAAGAGGAGCTCGGTGGTGCTGATGTGGGCAAGTCCTGGTTTGTGGTGAAACCTGATAGTATTGTTTATGAGGATAAACTGAAAATATACTTCGATCTCGGTCAAACGAAAAGGACTGCTGATGGAAGACGCTTTGTAGAAAGATCGTCCAATCAGGGTATGGTGACAGGAGGCTCGAGGTGTACTCAACTGCTCACAGAGAAAAACGAGCATGCGCCCCTGAGCTTTATTCTCGAGAGCGTACAGTTTGCAAGTTCGGACGATTCAAAAATTATCGCACTGTACCCAAATACGAAGGCTGAGGCCGTGAGCAGCGGGAAGGGCGCATACTCCTGTGCAGGCCCTTACGTTACTCGTCCGGTGGTGCCATGGTAACAGACTCCTGGTTGCGTCATTTCCTGCATCCGTGATGTTTCGGCATAGTCTTTCGGCAATCCCGTTGGTGCTTCTGTCAGCGGGTTTGACAAACAATCGCATTATGATTCTGCTGTCGTTAGCCACCGGTTGTGCTCTCCATTGGCGCAGAAAAAGTCTTTTACTGTGCGCCCTCCGGTTTTGGCCGGAGAGGAGATAATATTTTCCGCAACGTCAAAGAGCTTTTGAAGCCCTTTGGTATCTATGTCATTTCTTGCAGGCCACTCTCTGGCATAATGGCTTCTTTGTTCTGTGGACAGGCAACAGGAGCCCTGAATGTTCAGACCCTTGCCGTTTTTTATTGGCCTGCGTTATACCCGGGCCAAGAGGCGTAATCATTTTATTTCATTTATCTCGGCCATCTCTATGGGAGGGCTGGTACTGGGGGTGATGGCGCTGATTGTGGT
This sequence comes from uncultured Oceanospirillales bacterium, assembly GCA_947040555.1. GTDB lineage: Bacteria > Pseudomonadota > Gammaproteobacteria > Pseudomonadales > Endozoicomonadaceae > Sansalvadorimonas. Next base: position 2,259 of record CAMRBW010000108.1, read on the forward strand.
GTTGTCGGTGATGAACGGGTTTGACCGGGAATTACGCCAGCGCATTTTGGGTATGGTCCCCCATGCCACTATTACAGCGGCCAGAGGGGAGCTGTCTGACTGGCAGGAACTGAGTGCAACGGTCGAAACTATCCCCGGTATAGAGGCGACAGCACCGTTTATCGAAGGGCAGGGCATGGTAACCGGTAATGGTCAGGTGCAGGGCTTGATGCTCTATGGCATCAATCCGGCTCTGGAAAACAAGGTCTCCATTCTGCCCAACCATATGACTGCCGGCACTCTGGATGATTTGAAGGCCGGTTCCTTTGATATTGTGCTGGGTGAAATTCTGGCCCAGATGCTGGGGGTTTCGGTGGGCGATAAGGTCACCATCGTGCTGCCGGAGGCTTCGGTCAATCTTGCCGGTATCTTCCCGCGTATGAAGCGTTTCCGGGTCTCGGGATTGTTTGCTGTCGGGGCTGATCTGGATGCTTCCCTGGCCTATATCCATATCGATGATGCCGCCCGTTTTATGCGTTACAAAGACGGTGTGGAAGGCTTGCGCCTGCGTATGCATGATCTGTTTGATGCGCCGCGCCTGGCCTGGGAGGCGGCCATGAAGTTGCCTGGTCAGTACTATGTCAGCGACTGGACTCGTACTCAGGGGCGCCTGTTTCAGGCGATCCAGATGGAGAAGACCATGGTGGGTCTGCTGTTGACCCTGATTGTGGTGGTGGCGGCGTTCAATATCGTCTCCACGCTGGTCATGGTCGTGACCGACAAGCAGGCGGATATTGCTATCCTGCGTACTTTCGGTGCCAAACCGGGCACGATTATGGCGATTTTTATGGTGCAGGGCTCGGTGATCGGGGTGATCGGCACGGTGGTCGGTACAGTGCTGGGTATTGTGCTGGCACTGAATGTCTCGGCTGTGGTGCAGTTTCTGGAGACGATTCTCGGGGTGACCTTCCTTGATCCCGGCGTCTATTTTATCAGCGATTTGCCCTCTCAGTTGCTCTGGTCCGATGTGATTATGATTGCCTGTGGTAGCTTGATCCTGAGTTTTATGGCCACCCTTTACCCATCCTGGAGAGCCTCCAAGACCCAGCCGGCGGAGGCTCTGCGTTATGAGTGATGTTATGGATAATGTGACTGGCAGCAATGTTAACGGTAATGCTAACAACCGTGTTGTCCTCTCTTGCCGGGATCTGGTCAAGTCCTACGAGGAAGGGCCCGAGAAGCTGGTGGTTCTCAGTGGCGTGAATGTGGAGATTCGGAAAGGGGAGCGGGTCGCTATTGTTGGCAGCTCCGGCTCTGGAAAAACCACGCTGCTTAATATGCTGGCGGGGCTGGATACGGTGACCTCCGGTGTGGTCTCTATCTGCGGTACCGATATGGCCACTCTGAGCGACAGTCAGCGGGGTGAGCTGCGAAACCAGTCTTTGGGCTTTGTTTATCAGTTTCACCATCTGTTGTCAGAGTTTACTGCTTTGGAAAATACCGCGATGCCGCTGCTGTTGCGTAAGCGCTGTTCTATCGCTGAAGCGAGGCAGAGAGCGGAAGAGTTACTGACGCTGGTGGGGCTGGAGCACCGTCTGAAACACAAGCCGGGTGAGTTATCCGGAGGTGAGCGCCAACGGGTTGCTATCGCCAGGGCGCTGGTGGCCAGGCCCTCTCTGGTGCTAATGGATGAGCCGACCGGCAATCTTGATAACCAGACGGCCGAGCGTATTCATCAATTGATGCTGGAACTGGCGGAAAAAGTGGATACTGCCTTCGTGGTGGTGACCCATGATTCAGAATTGGCCGGTCGTATGAACCGGATTCTGCATCTGACCGATGGTCAGTTGCTGGAGCGATAATTCTCTTGTTTTCTATCTAATCAAGCCCGCAACTGCGGGCTTGATAGTATTCACTGATTTATTTTTTGTGCTTTGATGTAACTATTGCGGATTGAGGTTGTCTAATAGATAAATTAAAACCGAGGGTTGGCAGGTGGGTCAGGCTCGCTGCTAATGTTTTTTAAATGATTTCTGTGGGGGTGGTTGTGCAACGTTTGATTAATTTACTAAATGTAACTAGCCGCCCTTGTCAAAGGGCATATTGCGAAGATAGAAGAATAACGGCTAAAGAGAGAATTTGTCACCTCATATATTGGAAACATAACGCCCTTAGAATCTCTTTTTGTGATGCGGGTAATATCTTAAATATTAATAATCTTGAGTATAATTATTCCCATAATTATAAAACATTGTTCGATAGGAGTTTCGTGAAGATAGTTCTTCCGGCAATCAGAGTTGCAGCATATATTGGTGTAGTGTACATGAGTGCCATTTATTTAAAAAAGGATGATGCTTTAAATCTTTCATTTGGTCTTATATTTTCTTATGCTGCTTGTAACGTTGCACTACAAGTGTTAACTGATAGTCGTTTTGTTTACCGTTATATAATGGAGTATGTTGACAATAATACAATGTCTTATATTTGTTTATTTAAAATTATAAATGCCGCAATTGCATTGGGCTCTGTTGCCTTTAATGGTTGGTCATCCTGTGAGGCCCTTAAAAACAAGGGAGAACTTCTTGACGACTCTTGGAATTCTGTAGCTTCAACCACTAAAGGCAACATAGCCATTGCATTGTCTGCATTGTCTGGATCCAGCTGGATTGCACAGTCTGTTTTTGTTGCTGATGTTGTATGTTTATGCGTATCGGAGGCACTATTCAACTATGCAGAACACGTTAGAAATGAAATATTTAATAGATTTAGTCAAGACAATCAATGGGTTAACGAGTTAAAAGAACGTGGGCCAGAAACATTAGGCTGGGCAAAGACCGACTAATAGTGAATTTCGAGTAATCACGATAAAGTGGGAGTTGAATCCATCTGACGGGCACTTTTTCTAAAATCAGTGCCAGTCAGCAGATTCCACCGCTATGTGTGTTTACAGATTCAGCGTCGCCGGATCAATAGCAATTCCCAGTGAGCGTTTATCAATGCGCTTCTCAGTGCCCATCTCCTGATAGCGAAAGCAGACCAGATCACCTACGGTCACATCCAGCTTTCCTGCCCCTGCCAGATATTTGTACTCTTCACCTTCGACCGTGAGAGTATGGATGTAGTAATCCGGCATACCCAGCCAGTCGCTATGGGGGCCATCTGTAGCGATATTTTCGAGTTTTCCACGGCCTTGCAGTTTGGGCTTGCGGCGACTGAAGCCGCGATTACTTCTATTCATAATGCGCTCTTGAATAAAATGGATGTACGACATGTCCTTGACTGCGGAGATTAACAGGAACGGGCAAAGGTAAGAAGGGCTACACCAACAGAGAGGAGGGTGCAGTGTGCGGGTTAGCACTCGCTCATCGCTTCTGTTGCTGTCTCTGCTTCCATACCCGGACGATATGCCAGCGCCAGAAGAGACGGATGCTGATATAGCTCAGGCTGCCCACTAACAGTCCGGTCAGTATTGAGCCAAGGTAAAGAGGCAGCCAGATTCGCCCCAACTCATTCATCAGCCACCCCAGGCTGGCCTCAAACTGATGATTCTGTGTGACGGGAATCTGCAGAATAAAACAGCCAATTTTATAGGTGGCAAACCAGATAACCGGCATGGTCACTGGATTGGTAATCCAGACCAGGCTGACGGCGATCGGGAGATTACACCGCACCAGCAGCGCCAGAAATGCCGCCGCCGCCATCTGGAACGGCATCGGAATAAAGGCAACAAAAATACCGACAAAAAAGGCCTGAGCCACCGATCTTCGGTTGAGGTGCCAAAGATTCGGGTCCAGAAGCCGCCTGCCCAACATCTTCAGGTTGGGGTTGTTTCTGATCTTTTCTGGTGTCGGTAGGTACCGCTGAAACAGTTTTTTGGCCATGCCGATATATTAGGTTCAGTTTGTGGATATGCCATTAAGTAATTTTGGTCGGCTGATCATCTTGCTGTCTATTTTCAAGCCTTCCGCCATGCCCGGGTGATTGTTGGTCTACGCTGTTTGACCTTTTAATCGGCAGGGCAGTATACCCTGAGTAGAGTGATTTTTTTTTATGTGGTCAGCACTTGCAGGGTATTGTTCCGGTGTGTTACTGGTTTCTGCGCTGGCTGAACCGCCACCTCCGTGGGTATGGGGCGTCGTGCTGGCGACCTGCCCCGTTCTAATTGTATCGGCTTGGACTCTCTATCATAAGAGATGGTTCCCCTCTCGATGGCTTCTTTTTCGGCCGCCGTTCTCTCAGCTGCTGTCCTCTCGGCTGCTGACAGGAACATTAATGGCCGTTTTCTTTATGGGGCCTGGTGCGTTCCACGCCTATCATTTTTCCTCGGCACGTTATGAACGCTGGCTGCCAGAAGCCATGAACAGGGTGTCACAGCCGGTTGTTGGTGTGGTTATTGGCCTGCCTGTGGTGCGTGGTGAGCAGACGCGTTTTATTTTTGAGGCTGAGACTGAGACTGAGGCTGAGACCGAAACGGGGGTGTCAGGGACTCTTCGGCTGGATTGGAAGGAGGCACCAGAGCTTGTTCCAGGTCAGAGATGGCAGCTCTGTGTAAGGCTGAAGCGTCCCCACGGTTTTGCCAGCCCTGGAGCGAGCGACTACGAGGCTTCGCTGTTGCGGCAGGGTATTGTGGCCACCGGTTATGTGCGTGTTGGTGAGGAGTATCCCAATCGATTGTTAGAGCCCGCTTCAGGCAGAATCATCGACCGGCTGAGGTACAAACTCTCCCGCTGGCTACAGCGCAATCTGGACGGTGAGGGGGAGTCGCTGGTGCGCTGTTTGCTGCTGGGGGACAGTCAGGGGCTCTCTGATCGGCAGTGGCAGTTGTTCCGGGAGAGTGGCACGGTGCATCTGCTGATTATCTCCGGGCTTCATATCGGATTGGTGGCCCTGTGCTGCGGAGGATTGATGCGAGCGCTGGCGTGGTGTGGAATGATACCGCTCTCCCGTATCCCTGTGCCGGTATTGACGATTATCGCCGGGCTGATCTGTGCCTTTGGCTATGGTGCCGTGGCCGGTTTCGGACTGCCGGTGCAGCGAGCGCTGATTATGCTCTTTGTGGGAGGTGTGAGCCTGCTGTTGGGTTTTCGCCTGCCGGTTCATACTGTTTTTCTGCTAGCCCTGTGCGCGGTGCTGACCATCAACCCGCTGGCGGTGACGGCAGTAGGGTGCTGGCTCTCGTTTATAGCGGTTGCGGCACTGCTTTATGTGTTCGGTCACCGTCAGGGCGTCTCTCGCCGGGTAAAGCTCTCTGCCTCCCAGGTTGTGGTGATGCTGGCCCTGGCACCGCTGATGGCGGATATGCAGCAGCCGGTCAGTCTGTTATCGCCGCTGGTCAATCTGATTTCCATTCCGCTGGTGGGCGGTGTACTGGTTCCGGTTATGCTGGCGGCTCTGGGTATCAAGATGATCTGGCACTCCGCGGGGCTGGCAATACTGCAGCTCTGTGCCGATGCCCTTGCGGTTTGGCAATCTCTGCTGGGAAAGATGATGGCTTTTGGGACGTTACCGGTCAGTCTGCCCCCACCCGAAGGCGTGGCTCTGGTGTTTGCCGGTTTGGGGTTGGTGGTACTGCTGTCACCGGCGGCCCTTGGTTTGCGTTGGTTAACCCTTCCTTTGCTGTTGCCGTGGTTTTGGCCCCAGGACACTCGACCAGCACCAGGCATGGCGGAAGTGACGGTTCTGGATGTTGGGCAGGGTCTGGCGGTGGTGATTCGGACACGACATCATCTGCTGGTTTATGATACCGGTGATCGGTTCTCACCCTCTTTTACGGCCGCAAAGGCGGTAGTGATCCCCTATTTGCAGAAACTCCGTATGACGCCAGACCGGATTGTGATCTCCCATGGGGATCGTGATCACTACGGTGGTCTGGAGGATCTTAATGCCCGTTATCCGAAGGCGTTAATTGATGTGCCGCCATCATTACTGGCATCGTTGGATTTACCCGCCGGTTTTCAGAGCGACGGCCAAAATCATAGCTATTGCCAAAAAGACCTGACATGGGAGTGGGATGGTGTTCGGTTTACCTTTTTGGGGGCAGGAGATGATGCATCAGACCTGGATTCAGGAGGAAAAGGCGGCCGCAGCAGTAAAAACGACAGATCATGTGTATTGAGGGTGTGTGCCAGCGCTGAAGAGGGCGCTGAAGAGGGTGGTGAGGATTGTGCACTGTTGACGGGTGATATCACCCGCAAAAGGGAACGACAGCTGGTGGCTGATTATAGTGAGCAGCTACAAAGTCGGCTGCTGGTTGTGCCGCATCACGGTAGTCGAACATCATCATGCCGGGAGTTTCTTGATAAAGTTCAACCGGAGTGGGCGAGTTTGTCTGCCGGTTATGCCAGCAGGTTTGGTCACCCTTCCGCAGAGGTTGTAGAGCGTCTGAACGACCGGTGTCGGGTATGGCTCACCGCACGAACCGGAACGCAGGTGTTCACTCTGGGGCGAGATCAGGAGCCATCTGTCGTTAGAGCGCAGGGGGTGTGGTGGCGGCGCTAATGGTTTAAGACGCAGGTTGTTCCATGAAAACACTCACCCGGGAGAATCTTCCACCTCTGCCACAGGTGGGGCATTCAAAATGGCACAGGATTGCCCGCCCATGGCTGCTTCAAAGACAGGGGGCTTAGGGATGTGGCAATCGATAGACTCATCGAAAGGTTGTGGTAAAGTGCACAATCAGACTTTACCATGGAAATGCAGCCCCTTTTCTTGTCCAGAATGGCGGCATTTTCTGCTCATGGATGTTTGTTATTTTTACAGGTTTAATTGGGGGTATCATCACAGGTGTTTGAGCTGATTAAGGCGGGTGGCTGGTTGATGCTGCCGATCGTACTGTGTTCCGTCGTGGCAACCGCCATTATTATTGAACGGATGTGGATTCTGCGTCGGGAACGTGTCGCTCCCGCCCGCCTTCTGCCACGGGTGTGGAAGTGGTACAGGGGGGGGCAGCTGAATAATGCCCGGCTCAAGGAGCTTCGCCAGCAGTCTTCCCTCGGTGAAGTCCTGGCAACAGGATTGGTTAACGCCCGTCATGGCCGTGACATTATGAAGGAGAGCATCGGCGAAGCCGCCAGCAAGGTTATCCATGATCTGGAACGCAACCTGAATGCTCTGGGTACTATTGCTGCCGTGACTCCTCTGCTGGGTCTGTTGGGTACCGTCATCGGTATGATCGATGTGTTTACCATGATCATGCTGGAAGGCAGCGGCAATGCTGCGATATTGGCAGGTGGTATTTCCAAGGCGCTGATTACCACAGCATCCGGTTTGAGTGTGGCCATTCCTGCGGTTATCTTCCACCGTTTTCTGGTGCGTCGCGTCGATGAGCTGGTGGTCACTATGGAGCAGGATGCGACTCGTCTGGTAGAAGCTGTTCAGGGCGAGCGTCAGGCTGAGTTCGTCGAGGAAGGCCACGCATGAAGTTTCGCCGCCAGTCTACACAGGAGGTCTCGGTCAATCTGACGCCCCTGATCGATGTGGTCTTTCTGCTGTTGATTTTTTTCATGGTGTCCACAACCTTCAACAAGGAGACCCGGCTGGAGGTGAATCTTCCCGAAGCCTCCGCTACCGCCGCGGTGCAGGAGACCCGTGAAATTATCATCGAGGTGAGCCATGCCGGAGTCTATGCGATTGGTGGCAAGGCACTGCCAGGCACCAGTCTGGAGGTGATTAAGGGCGCGTTGTCTCGAGTCTCAAACAATGATACCAGCCGCCCGCTGGTGATCTCCGCGGATGCCAGGGCGCCCCATGAAGCCGTGGTGGTGGTGATGGAAGCCGCAGGCAAGCTGGGCTTTTCCAAGTTGAGCATTGCGACTCAGGAGCGGGATGCCGACTGATGACACAAGCCCGTAGCCGGTACTTCAGGCTCTCAGAAAAAGTCGTTCGAGCCTGGTACCAGCCGGGTTTGAACGCTTTTTTTGTTCCCCTTCTTCCTTTGTCAGCGTTGGTGGCTTTTGAAGCTCGTCGGCGCTGGCGGGCATTTCGCCGCAACCCGCCTGCTCTCCCCGCTGTTCCTGTGATCGTTGTTGGTAATATCACCGCGGGTGGTACCGGTAAAACGCCGCTGGTGGCAACGCTGGTAGAGCGTCTTCAGCAGCGAGGATTCCGCCCTGGTATTATCAGTCGGGGCTATGGTTCAGGCGCAGCCGCCGGTTCAGGCGCAGCCGCCGGTTCAGGCGCAGCCGCCGGTTCAGGCGCAGCCGCCG
>CAMRBW010000109.1 GCA_947040555.1 uncultured Oceanospirillales bacterium
TCTTTTGCGGGCTCCTGGACAAGAGCCATCAGCTGGACAAGAGCCATCAGCTGGATAAGAGCCATCAGCCGGACAAGAGCCATCAGCCGGACAAGAGCCATCAGCCGGACAAGAGCCATCAGTAGCTGTGCGAAAGCTATTCTGAAAAATGCTGGTTGTAACGCGACCATTCCACCCAGGGAAAAGGAGCGTACATAACAGCATGGATACATCATATGAGCCGTTGCAAAAGATAAAACCTCACAGCAGCTGGCGGGGTGTCGCTTTCAGGATACGTAACCACTGTTACATTGCATCGCTTGATGAGGTGCATGAAATTCTGCACATCCCAGACAGCATCACCGTTATTCCAGGCACCTGTTCATGGGTGCGCGGTGTCACAAATCTTCGGGGGCGACTCCTGCCACTGGTTGATCTGGGAGAGTTCTTCGGATTTACACCCACTGTCGCCGCTACTGAAAAACAGATCCTGGTTGTTGAGCAAAAAGACGTTTTCTGCGGATTGGTTGTTGATAGCGTCATCGGCATGAAGCACATCGAAGACACAATCCATAAAAACAGCACGATCCATAAAAACAGCTCCTCGACCACCCTTCTCGAAACAACATTAAAAACAGTTCCGGACACCGTACCGAAGAGTGTGCGTTTCTGTGTAACGGGCACCTGCTGTATAAATCCGGCACAGCCCGAATCGGAGTACCTTGTATTCAGCTTTAACCGGCTGATGAGCAGTGAGTCTTTCTTGTACAAGGCGGCACAAAAAACTGGAACGCAATCCCCTGAGCACGCGTTCCAGAGTGGTACTGATGACGGACAAAATTAATAACAAGGAACACTACTGTTAGCGGGAGCCAGCTAAACAATGAAAGCCAAAGACCAAGGAAACGGTGTCGGCGGAACAACAGGTGCTCTGTTTGGCCTTCTTGCCCTGACGCTAACCGCAACAGTGGTGGCCTTCTTATATATCCACAAACAATCCACCATTGATCGGGAATATATAAGTCACGCCGATGAGATGCGCGCACTCTCGCTACAGATTGCCGGCAGCGCATCAGAGGCCAGCGCAGGCGATGAAGAGGGATTCGTTCTACTGCAAGGCGCCCGCGATGAATTTGAACATCGCTACACCATGTTCGCCAATGGCAACGCCGCCGCCATGGTTCCAGGCTTGGGGGAGCCGGGCACAGAGGAGCTGGATGCTCTCTGGATGCGTGTACAGCAAAATACCGACACCCTTCTCGACAATAAAGAGCTGATTCTGACGCAGCGCAAGGTCGCCAAAGCGCTGACCGAAATGGCTCCCTTGCTGCAGGTTGAATCCGATGAAGTTGTTCAGATATTGATAGATACCGGAGCACAAACCCAACAGATCCAAAAAGCCCAGAGACAGGCTCTACGGGCAGGACGTCTGGCCAACAGCCTCCCCCGCATAGTGCAGCGGATAATGCAGGACGGGATAATTCAGGACAGCCAAAGTTCTATTTCGGTCGTTGAAATCTTCGATCGTGATGCCGAACTGTTCACTCAGGCTCTTAATGGCATGTTAAACGGCAATGCCGATTTGAAGATCAAGAAAATCACCGACCCCGAAGCGACCCTCCTGCTGACCGAACTCGCCAATTTATTTGCCTTTGTCTCCGGTTCGATGGATGGCTTGATCGCCACTAGCAAAAGCCTGTCCCGGATTCAGAGAGCGGCCGAGACGGTCGATATCGATTCATCAAAGTTGCTGATCAACACCACGCATCTGTCCGATGCCCTCAACGGGTTGCCAGAGACGAGGAACATCATTCAGGGCAATCAATACACGGTTATGGTGCCGGCCGCTCTCACGCTGCTGCTTCTGTTACTGGTTGCCTGGCGTATTGCCCGTGAAACCCGTCTTCGTCAGGAAGAGATCGCACATCTGCAAACGCTGGTAGAAGCTGTTAACAGAACATCGGTCTCTGTCGCTCGCGCTGCACAAAAGACACAGGGCACGACCAGCCACCTTGAAAACGCCTCAGAAGTTCAGGCCCGTGAAATTGCTCAGGCATCGGCAGCCGTCCGTAAAATAGTGCAATCCATCAATCACGTGTCAACTAATGCTGTCGAATCCGCTGCGGTTGCCAAGCGTTCCGTAGAGTTTGCTCACAAAGGGAATAATATCGTACGAGACACCATCACCGGCATGGACACCATTCGTGAGCAGATGCAGAGCACCTCGAAACGCATTAAACGTTTGGGAGAATCATCCCAGGAGATTGGCGATACCGTCTCCCTGATACACGACATCGCCGATCAAACCAGTATTCTTGCGCTTAACGCCGCCATTCAAGCCTCTTCCGCAGGTGAAGCCGGACGAGGTTTCGCCATCGTCGCCGATGAAGTGCAGCGACTGGCCGAGCGCGCCTCTACCGCCACCAAACAGATTGAATCGCTGGTCAAAACCATTCAGGCCGACACCAGCAAGGCTGTTATCTCCATGGAGCAAACGACGGCAGATGTCGTCAAAGGTGCGGCTTTCGCTCGGGATGCCGGCCTCTCTCTGGAAGAGATTGAAACCGTATCCCGTTCATTTTCCAGCCTGATTTCCAATATTTCTGAAGCCGCTGGTCAGCAGTCCACCTCCGCAGGGCAGATATCCAACACCATGGATGTGCTACGGAAGATCTCTGCCCGCACCTCTGCCGATACCAGCGCATCAGCACGTTCGATCAATCATCTGACCGAGATGGTGAACGAAATGCGGGAATCTGTTTCTGGAGTCAAGTTATCTAAGCAGAGCGTTGAGAAGAAAACTGTCCCGGAAGTCGACCATCTGGAGTCGTGAACCCGTCAGCCGGAAATCCTTATAAATACAAGAACAACAGGAGAGGTTATGGGGGATCAAAACCCACAGCTTCATGAGCCTCAATCTCAGGATGAGGTTGAACAGGTACGTTGTCTGGAGCTGACCACGCTCTTCGGTAAAGATTTCGGTAAAGAGACCGTGGTTCATCAAGCTGTGCTGAATGCCACCGGGTTTCTGCAGGCATGGGATCGCAATCCGGCCAGTGAAGATATTAACAATCTCCATGATGGCCTTTTTGCACTGGTCGACAATGCCCGTATTCTGGAACAGGATGTTTTGGCTGAATTAGCAGAGCAAATGGCTGTCGTTTACCAGACAATTATCAGTCAAAAGACGTCTATCCATGATGATGTTATGCAGCTGTTGATAAAAGCGCACGACCAACTTTTTGTAATGATAAAAAGTCTGGCGGCAGAACAGCCCCTCACCGCCCCCGACGAACTGCTTGAGCAATTGCAGAAGGTCCTGGAGGGCTTTGAAGATGGGCCGACTATGGAGGCCATCCACGAAGTGACTCAGGAGACGCTGGAAGATATTGCGGCTCTAAAAATCATGGTTCCGGTATCCAGCGACTTCACTTGCGCTCAAACCCCTGCTAACGAGAGCGATCATGAGCTGTTGGCGATCTTCCTTGATGAGGCCATGGACAATCTGGATGGCGCCACACATTGTCTCTACAGCTGGTTGGAGAGCCAAAAACCCGAGCTGCTTAATGAACTCCAGCGTTATCTGCACACCATAAAAGGCGGTGCAGGAATAGCGGGTATAGAGCCCGTGGCAGAGCTGGCCCATGAGCTTGAGGACATCTATGCAGCGCTTTGTCTTGATCAGCTGCCCGTCTCAGGCGATTTGTTGAATTTGCTCTTGCGCGGCCATGATGCGCTGGAAGAGATGTTGGGTGTTATTCGCTCCCATGAGCCTAGTGTGCCGGCGGATCAGCTGTGTAAAGAGATTCGGTCGGTGATGAAGCAGGTCGATAAAAAAACGACTGCGGCTCCCAAATTGAAAACCGAGCCTTCCATACCCGACACGCTTGCACCCGATACGCTTGCCCCCGGCACGCCTGCATCCGACACGCCTGCACCCGATACGCCTGCACTTGACACACATCTCGGGTCAACGGCTGACGAACCGGATGCTCTGGATATTGAAGAGCGTAACCGCGACACGGTGCGGGTACCAATAGCCCTGCTTGATGAGCTGACCAATCTTGCTGGCGAGACCACCATTCTTCGCTCCCGCATTGAACGACAGATTGGTGGTTTCGGTCATACACTTCAGGAGATGCACGCCACCATTAACCGCCTCAAAGAGCAGCTGCAACGTCTGGATATTGAAACCCAGACCCAGATTCGCTCCCGTCATGAGGGTGAAACGGTAAACCACTCCAAACTCGATCCATCAGAGTTCGATCCATCAGAGTTCGATCCACTGGAAATGGATCAATACTCTGAGCTGACCCAGCTGTCTCGCGGCCTGGCAGAGTCGGTCACTGACCTTGTCGATTTAAAAGAGGCACTCACCAAGAAAAGCCGCTCTTCAGAGAATCTGCTGCTCCAGCAAGCCCGTATCAACTCAGAGCTGCGGGACGGCCTGATGCGTACACGAATGCTGCCGTTTAATCGTTTACTGCCCCGTTTGCGTAAAACTGTACGACAAGTCTCTACTGAACTTGGGAAGCCGGTCGAACTGAAGGTTGTCAATGCCGAGGGCGAGATGGAGCGCTCGGTGATGGAACGGATCATTCCACCACTGGAACACATGCTTCGTAATGCTATCGATCACGGCATAGAAGATTCAGCCGCAGAACGCATTGCAAAAGGCAAAAATGAGATGGGGGAAATTCGTCTCAATCTTACCCGTGAAGGCAGCGAAATTATTCTTTCTGTAGCAGACGATGGTCGAGGGCTTGATCTTGGTGCCATACGTCGCCGTGCTGTTGAACAAGGGCTGCTATCGGAAGGCGCAGAAATTTCGGACAGAGAGATTTCCCGGTTTATCCTTCAGCCCGGTTTCACAACCGCCGCCAGCGTGACCCGTATCTCCGGTCGAGGTGTTGGTATGGATGTGGTCAACAGTGAGCTGAAGCAGCTCGGCGGCCAGATTGATATGCATCTGCAGGAAGACCTACAGGAAGGCTACGGCATTGAGTTTGAGATTCGGCTGCCAATGACGCTCTCTGTGCAACGGGCTTTGATGGTCAATGTCGGCGAGGAGCAGTACGCCGTCCCCCTGAATACTCTGGACGCAGTCGTACAACTCAGTGCGCAGGATTTGCAACGTCACTACCAGAACAAAGATCAAAAACTGAAGCATGGCGGACGTTATTATCAGCTCTGTTATCTGGGGGCGTTGCTCCATGGGCATCAGCCGGATCTGGAAAACGTCTCCGGACAGCAGCCGGTATTACTGATTCGCTTCGGTGAGAAAGACTTTGCCATCCATGCAGACTGCCTCGTGGTCAGCCGTGAGATTGTGGTAAAAAGCCTCGGCACTCAATTTTCCGGATTGCCCGGAGTCCATGGCGCGACCATTTTTGAAGATGGTCAGGTGATCATCATTCTCGATCCGGTCGGTCTGCTGAAAAGTTATAACCATCAGCAACTGCCTGAAAACACCAACACTCATCAGTCACAAAACCCGCCTCATCTCATTCCGAAAATAGAGCAGGAAAATAACCTGGTGATGATCGTAGACGACTCGGTCACCGTACGAAAGATCACCGGACGTCTACTCAAACGCAATGGTTACCGCACGCTGACAGCCAGAGATGGCGTTGAAGCCATGGCGTTTCTGAAAGAGCACCGTCCTGCAGTTATTCTGCTGGATATCGAAATGCCGCGCATGGACGGCTTTGAGGTGGCCTCAGCAGTACGCAACCATCCTGAACTGAAAGCCATACCAATCATTATGATCACCTCCCGTTACGGTGAGAAACACCGCCAAAAGGCAAAAGAGATCGGTGTACACGAGTACATGGCCAAACCCTTTCAGGAGGCGATGCTACTGGAGACCATTGGCCGGTTTACACGACGCCGTGATTAACGCCAGTCTCCCCAAAGATACTGCATCAAGCTGATGGCTGCCACGGGTGCAGTTTCGGTACGCAATACCCGTGGGCCTAATGCCAAAGAATGAAAGTTATGCTTCTCGGCTTTGGCAATCTCATCCGCCGTCAAGCCGCCTTCCGGACCAATCAGCAACGACACCGAGGAGGGTTTTGCATAACCCTCCAAAGCCTGTTCTGTGCGATGGTGCAGCACAAGATTAAGCTCCGTCTGTCGTGAAGCCAGCCAGTCTGCCAATAACATTGGCGGGTGAATCACCGGTACTCTGTTGCGCCCGCACTGCTCGCAAGCGCTGATAATCATCTGCTGCCAGCCGTGGGTACGTTTATCGGAACGTTCGCTGTTCAGCTTAACTTCGCAGCGCTCGGTGAACAGAGGGGTAATCTCGGTCACGCCACACTCAACCGCCTTCTGGATCGCATAGTCCATCCGTTCGCCGCGGCTGAGGGTCTGACCAAGAGAGATGGTCAAACCGGATTCCCGATCCCCTTTAATAAACGTCCTGGGAACAACCTGTACCCCTTTTTTGGTGATCTCTGAAATCTCCGCCTGCCAGCAACCGCCTTCGCCATTAACAAGCTCTCCATTGAAGAGGATAAGGGGATCACCAACTCTCATCCGCAACACGCGACCGACATGGTGCGCAGCATTTTCAGAAAGTCCGACGGGCACATCGGCCATCATTGCAACGGGGGCATAAATTCGAGGATTGCGCATAAGACTCTGCAAATAAAGAAAAAATAGAAGCGTTGTTATTGTAGCGAATCGATTACGCTGGCTAAACTTTCGAACCATCCTCCCCAATGTTGGAAGAGTGTTATGTGGTCAGAAAGAACAGTACCAGCCCTTATTCTGGGTGTAAGTCTCGTCGCGGGGCTTTTTCTAACCGGCTATCAGTTGGCTGATGGAATCGTCCGCTTCAGAACCAGCAATCGTTCCGTGCAGGTCAAAGGCTTATCCGAACGGGAGGTACGCGCCGATGTTGCGATCTGGCCTATCCGTTTCAAACAGGCCGATAATCATCTGTCGAATCTTATCAGCGGTATCGATAAGAAGAACGAGCAGATCGTTCATTTTCTGATTGAACGTGGCTTTTCAGAAGAGGATATCTCTCTCAATCCTCCCTCTATCACAGACAACGAAGCCAGCAGTTATGTGGATGCCAGCAAAATCAAGTTCCGCTACACCGCCGATTCTATTGTCACTGTCTACACCCATGATGTGGATAAAGTGCGGGACGCCATGAAAAATGCCGGAGAGCTGGCCCATCAGGGTATCGCGATCTCGGCAGATGATTACAACGCCCGAACCGAGTTTCTGTTCACCGGGTTGAACGACATTAAACCTGCAATGATCGAGGAAGCCACTCAAAAGGCACGTGAGGTGGCCGGAAAGTTTGCTCTGGATTCCAACAGTAAACTGGGCAAGATCAAATCCGCCAGCCAGGGGCTATTCCAGATTAATGATCGTGACCGGAACACCCCTTACATCAAAAAAGTGCGGATTATCTCCACCATTGAGTACTATTTGGTCGATTAGTCTGGCGGATTAAACAAACCAATATTTTTCACAATAGCCAGTGAAGGGGCCGCTTGATTCAGTGTGTAAAAATGGAGCGAAGGCACACCTGCCGCGACCAGTTTCTCACACATTTTCGAGATGACCTCTTCACCAAACTGACGAATACTGTTCCGGTCGTCACCATACGACTCCAGCTGCCTACGCAACCAGCGGGGCAGCTCGGCCCCGCACATATCCGAGAAATTCGCCAGTCTGGTGTAGTTGGTAATCGGCATAATGCCTGGCACAACAGGAATATCCAGCCCCAGAGCCTGCACTCTATCCATAAAGTAGAAGAAGCTGTCCGGATTAAAAAAATACTGGGTAATAGCGGAGTTGGCACCGGCATCCACCTTCCTGCGCAGATTTTCCAGATCCGTATTTATAGAGACGGCCTGTGGATGAACTTCAGGATAGGCTGCCACCTCGATATGGAAATCATCACCGGTCTCATTACGAATAAACGACACCAATTCACTGGCATACAAAAAATCAGAATTGCTGAATGTTCCCATACCGGAGGGGCGATCACCACGCAGAGCAATGATCCGCTTGACACCAAGTGACTGATACTCTTTCAGTGACAGACGAATACTCTCTCTGGAATCGCAAACACAGGTCAGGTGCGGCACAATGGCGAGATCGGTGGTTTGCTGCAGGGCAAGCAGGGTTTCACGGGTGCGATTGTGCATTGAACCGCCAGCACCGTAGGTAACAGAGAAGAATTCAGGCTGACTCTCTGCCAACAGTGCCGCTTGAATATGCAGTTTTTGTGCACCCTCTTCCGTCTGGGTTGGGAAAAGTTCATAACTTATTGTTGTCATAATTGTTGTCATAATTGTTGTCATAATGGCTGGGTCAGCCCCAGATTAAGCCGAACCCTCCTTCACTTTATGTAATGTGTTTTGTTGTTATTTTTATTAAGGCTGTCTGTGACAACGCTATCGCTGCTTGTTACGTCATTGTTCAGTATTTGTAACCGTCGGTTTTATAAGGCCCTTCGACAGGCACATGAATATAATCGGCCTGCTTATCGGTCAAACGGGTCATCACTCCGCCAAAACCTTCAACCATATAGCGGGCCACCTCTTCATCCAGCCGCTTGGGTAGAACGGTGACGGTAATTGCTGCGCTTTTTTCTTCCGCTGGCAGGTTGGCAAAGCCCGATTTGAACAGATGGATCTGGGCCAGCACCTGATTGGCAAACGAGCCATCCATAATACGCGACGGGTGTCCGGTGGCATTTCCAAGGTTGACCAAGCGTCCCTCGGAGAGCAGAAGCAGGTGATCGTTCTGATCTTCAGAGCGGAAGATCTTGTGCACCTGGGGTTTAATTTTCTCCCAGCACCAGTTTTTGCGCATATATGCCGTGTCGATCTCCGTATCAAAATGACCGATATTGCACACCACACAGCCGCCCTTCAAATAACGCAGCATGGCTGAATCGCAAACATGAACGTTACCCGTGGTTGTGACCAGAAGATCGGTATTGGACAGCAGCCCTTTATTAATAGCGTTATCAGTACCGGTATTCACGCCGTTGATATAAGGGGATACAACCTCAAAACCATCCATACAGGCTTGCATGGCGCAGATGGGGTCGATCTCCGTCACCTTCACGATCATCCCCTCCTGACGCAATGAAGCCGCCGAACCCTTGCCGACATCACCATAACCGATCACCAGAGCCTTTTTACCGGCGAGGAGATGGTCGGTGGCACGTTTGAGAGCATCGTTCAGGGAGTGGCGACAGCCATATTTGTTATCATTTTTACTTTTGGTAACAGCATCGTTGACGTTAATTACAGGAATTTTCAAAGTGCCCTCAGCCAGCATGCCCTGCAGACGATGCACGCCGGTGGTCGTCTCTTCAGAAACCCCATGACACTGGTCGAGAATATCGGGGTACTTGCTGTGCAGTAGCAGAGTGAGGTCGCCACCATCATCGAGAATCATATTGGGCTTCCAGCCCGGAACATCGGCCCCGACAGTTCTCTTCAGACACCACTCGTACTCGGTTTCCGTCTCCCCTTTCCAGGCGAAAACAGGAATACCGCTCACCGCAACAGCGGCTGCCGCATGATCTTGTGTTGAAAAAATATTACAGGAGGACCAGCGCACTTCCGCCCCCAGAGATACCAGCGTTTCGATAAGTACAGCTGTCTGAATGGTCATGTGAATGCAGCCCATAATGCGGGCACCCTTAAGCGGCTGTGTATTGTGATATCGGGCTCGAATGGTCATCAGAGCGGGCATTTCGGATTCTGCGATTCGGATCTCTCTCCGGCCCCAGGCTGCGAGAGAAATATCTGCAACTTTATAGTCACAGAACTCCGGAGCATTGGCTGCATTCATAGAGAATCTCTTATTTGTGATTGATTTTATTAGTTTTAATTGATGATCACGACATGCAGTTTAACAATGCCACAAATCTATATCAATTTGTTTTGATGCAGTGATTCAGCCTCCTTCCAAGCCCTGGAGAATGCCAGACAGCGACCAATGTCACTAACACTCACATACTCGTTACTTTTTTTTAAAAAATTTCGGGAATATTTTCCCGTTAAGCCTGTCTCACATATGAGAAGTAAAAATTAACAACAGCCTATTTGGTGTTTGTAAGCATCTGATCGTCCACATTATTAGTTAATAAAGGGAGTAAATAAAGCATGAAAAAATTAAAAATTGTCAACCAAATAGGCAAAGTTACAGGTTTTGCTTTAACAATATTGCTCGCAACGATATTTAGCAACAACAGCCATGCAGCTACGGCAATGAATGACTTAGATGACTTTTCAGAATTCAGATTTCATAAGCGTACCAGTTGGTCAGCGGAGAAAATAAAGAATAGGTTAGCTGCCTCTAAGAGGAAAAATGGGAACACTAAGGATAAGGAAGATCTGAAGAAAGAGCGGCAGAGGATAGCGGCGCAGGAGGAGAAAGAGCG
>CAMRBW010000110.1 GCA_947040555.1 uncultured Oceanospirillales bacterium
ATACCGCTTCTGAGCACGCCGATCTACAAAAAGAGCTACAACAAAAAGAGCTACAGCAGAAAGATGATGAAATCACCGCTCTGAAGCAAGAGCTTGAGCAGTTGCAGTGCGAGCATAAAGAGCGCGATAGTCGCCAGGTTGAAACTGCGTCCGGGCTCAAGGAGCTGTCAGGAGAGTACCAGCAGATGGTGGCTACGATCCGACAGGATGTGCATCGGCTAGAGCTTGAGAATGAACAATTTTCAGAAAAGCTCAAAGAGTGGCAAGGCCGTGAGGCCGGACTACTCTCTCGGGAGCGCGAAAAGCCGGAACCATTGCACATAAAAATGATGTTGGAGAAATTGGAAGATTTGCAGAAGGTATTGAAACCGGTGTCGAGGTAGAGAGTCCTGTGCTTCCACAGCCATTTGCCCCGGAAGAGCGGCGATTATCTGCCTGAAAAATCAGGGCGCAGGTGTTCACTGTAATAAGCCTGTCTCACACAGCGAAGAGGGGCTTTCTGCATTTTCGGGAGCCCTTTCTTCGGCGGTATCCCCATAACTCCCGAAGCGCCATGAATACTGGTAATCCCTGTAATATTGCAGTTGTTGTTCAATACTCAGCTTCTCTTTATAAAGGTCATACCTGTGAGTAAGAATGTGACTTAAAACTCTGGTCATTACTATTGGTACAGCGAGGACGGTTCCAACGGATATGTTCAGTCCATACTTTTCGAACGGCAGAAACCTGGCTGCCAGTGACGATAATCCGAGCGTTGTCATGGTAGCTAATGCCCCGGAATAAATGAGCTGTCCGATCGTGAAATTCAGAGATGGCCAGGGAGGATAGATGTCATTAGCTGCCCGCAGCAATTCTCCTATGATTAACCCTTCCTCAAAACTACTGATCCCATGCAGAACGGCATTGACCCAGGCGAAAGAAGTTTTTTTTAAAAGACTATCCTCAGTATAGTAACTGGGCTCAAGCACCAAAATTATATGGCTTAACAGCAGACAGTAAGTCAGTGTCGTCAGAACAGCCCCCCCTGCAATCGCAGCTGACGACGAAGGTCTCTTACATTGCACCAGCTGATCAAGGCGATCTTCAAGAATCTTAATTTTTTGGATAACGTGTTTTTTTGCAATGCTGGTATGGATTTCGGCAGGCGAGCCAACCAGAGCTGCTGACAGAGTCCGGGAAGCTTCCACAAGAAACTTCCGATCAAGGGAATCCTCCCCCAGCGCTTCACGGACTGGGAGAAAAGTGCTTATTGAGGTGACTATCCCGATGATTTGCAGGCTTTTTTTCCATCGCTTCATAGTACACCGTTGATGATTGATTAAGGTGTATTACGACAGTGCAGAGCGGCGTTTCATCATGAACACACCAAAGGGGAATTGCAGCAGGATACCGCCCCAAACCATAAGCATGGCCATCTGCTTCATCGGGCTGACCGGCTCGTTGAAAACGGTCAGAGCCAGCGCATACATGATGACCGGTTCCACATAGGTCATCATTCCAGCAGTGCTCATCTGTCGTATACTGCGCACCCCGATGCCATAGAGCATCAACGGCAGATAGTAGACGGGAGCGATCAACCACAGCCAATGATTGCTGGTGATAAGATCAATATTTGTGCTCTCGCTACCATTAAACCCGCTGGCACCAAACGCGCTGCCACCAAGAATCCACAGGGAAACGGGTAACATCAGCAGCACTTCTGCCGTCAGTCCGCCCAGCTCGCTGACCTGACCTTTGCGCTTAACAACACCGTAGAGTGCAAAGGCGATGGCGATAACCAGCGTCAGCCAGGGCAGCGCACCATTGGCAAAACAGTAGAACACAAAAGCCAGAGTGCAAATGGCAAAAGAGATCATTTGTCGTTTACTGAAACGCTCTTGAAATATCACCATGCTGATAGCAATGGTCAACAGTGGGCTCAGGAAAAAGGCCAGACTGACTGCCAGCAGTTGTCCGTTGACAGCTCCCCACAGGTTGCCAAGCCAGCTGGTGGAGACAAGAACCGCCCCCAATAACGCCCAGCCGGCCTGTGCCGGTTTCGGCAGACGCAGTGTGCGTCCCTTTAAAAATAGCAGTGCAATTACCAGCAGAGGCAGAGTCATCAGTATGCGGCTGGCAAATATGATGGGAACCGGTAGCTCACCCAGCTGTTGAAAATAGAGTGGCGCAATCCCCCATAACAAAAACGAGAACAGGGTTAGCCATTCGCCGCGGTATTCGGTTTTGATAAACATTGACGTGTCCTGAATTCAGGTGTTACCAGGGGGGTGAAAGAAGATCAATATAGGTGAAGTTGGCCGAATTTTAAATCTTAAATGCGGGCTGGCATATGGGAAAAGCCTGAACCACAAAGCTCACAAAGGAAAAGCTCTTCTCCGTGTGTCCGGCACTGGGCCCGAACTATGAGCCCAACGAGATAATGCGCAAGGATTCCCTGCCGAGTCTGACTCGAAATTAAGCGAGGTGTTGATTCAGGGATGCGAGTCTCCCGTCGAGCCGATCACTGATTGCAGTATAAGCTGCCATTGTCGTTTTTTTTGGGCGTGAGGGGTCGGGGAGCAGAGTCAGATATGGTTCCGATTTTATCTGCTATGGTAACTTGTGACCGCCCGCAGTATGTCGCGCGGAGGAGGATGTATGAAAAATGCTATTTTGTTTGTATTTCTCTGTACCTCGTTTCTGTTGAATGCAGCTCTCGCTGAGAGCATCACAGGCGCTGTTGAAGATAAAGGTGGAATTCTAGATTCCAGTGCTTTAGGGGATGATTTTACCGAAAAAATGAAGCAATTAAGTTTGTCCGATACTGATCCCACTATTAACGTAAACAGCGCCGGTATCACATTTGAGTTTATAAGCGTAGATGATAAAGGCAAAAATGAGCTGTTTTTAGCGCAAACGTGGGATCCACTGGTTATTGACAAAGCGCGGGAAGAATTATCTAAGCCATTAATCGAACGTACCCTCCATATTCATGGAAAAATCCACAAAGCGCCAAGATGTGAAAATTTGGAGTGGAGTTGGGCATTCGATACCGATCGGTGGGACCTTGCTGAAATAAGCATTGAAGTTTGCGATGCACGCCCATGTTATGTTGAAGAGCATCTGGATTACTGGCTGGACAACAACAGGGGAGACTTTTGTCCATGGGCAGCCAGAGTGAATCGCGAGTTGTCAGACGGTCTTCCTCTTAGGAACAAGAAGTAATGCGGCTGATAGTTGCAGAAGTTTTGTCCCGTACCTGGGTACGGGACAAAACTTCCAAAAATCGGCAAAAACCGGGGTTAGGTCTTTCATTTTTCATTGATATGCAGGGCACTGGGCTTACATTATTCGCACAGCGAAATAAAGCGCAAGGAACCCTTGCCATATCACGACAGTCACTGTTCAAAAAGTGTAGGCAAATTTTAAAGCTGATTGGCTACAAGACAGTAATATCAAGGGGGTCATATGAAAAACGATTGATTTTGCCTATAAATTTTGAGGAGTTACTCGCGACAGTCCCGTGCTGGTTTTGGCTCTTTAGTCGAGGGAGCCCAGTACCGACGATCGTAATCGAATATTTCTGCTCCAGACCCCAGTATCAGCGGGCATCTGGAGATAAGAACGAGTTACCAGGTACTTATTCTTACAAAAAGTGAACTTATTTTGCAGTATGTAATCTATATACCCGACCAAGAATCATTTGTATTGATGTCGCAAGTTTATAGGTAACCAGTTGTATTGGTCATAACCCCGAGATTTATAAGGGCTAATGGCATATATCAGTAGTCACCTACAAATGTCAGATATCAATGCTGAGAATAACTTCTGAAATGTTGTTGTTGAGTATTTCATTCTGCAGTATCTGTGCTGGCAGCATGGGGATGAGGATAAATAATCATGTTCTTGGTGGAACTATAAAAAAGTGTGTTAATGTCAGGCGTTTATAGGCAGCTAGCATTGTTGGTCATAATCTCAATATTTATAAGGAGTTATGGCACATGTCTGCAGTTATCTACAAATATCAGATATCAACAAGGGAATAAACCAATAAATGAAAGGTATACGTTATGTTAAATTTAATAAGTGGGGGATATAATCCTTCAGCGAACCATTTTGATTCAAAGGTAAAAGGATCAACAGCTATTTTACGTAATGGTGTTAAAGCATATCATTCGCTTAAAAATAGTGTTTCGCAGAGATACGTTGATACTGTCAAGGGATTGCGCGCTCCTACTCAGTTAGAGGCAGTGGTTTGTGTGGGCATTATAGGGCTGTGCGCGCTGTCTTATACTAAAGGCGTCTACAATATAGCTGACGAAGTAACCAACGAGATCAATATGATAGCTGACCTACCTTGGGATATTGCCTGGAATATTGTTAGCGTACCGTTGTGTATCATTGGCACTTTTTGTGCGACAGGGATGACTCTTCTAAAATACGATAAGTATTGTCATGAGAAAAAGCTTGAAAAGTACAACAAATCAGCATTTCCCTCTTTTTATACGGGAGCGGTAAAAACCACAACGACACAGACTATGCCCCACGGGGACAAACGTCATCCAGAAGCCAACTCAAAATCTACTGAGGAGCAGAAATATGTAAGCGCTGTACAATCTCCCCAGCCTGAATTGGAAAAGAAAAGTAGTTCAGCAACAGAAGATAATATTGAAGTTGATTATAATCAACAACAGGAAAATTCTCCCAAAGTAGAAAAAGAGCAGGAAGTATCAGAAGCATCTGTCTCCCATGTTAATCCGTTGGCTGATACGCCTGAGTTTAATGGCACGTTGTATGATGATATTCTGGAAATGGAGTTACCGCAGCCAACATCTAATAAACAAGATGCGGTTGAAGAAGAGAAGGTAGATGTCTCTTGCGAATTATGCACCGGGGTAAAAAATGTATCAACTGATAAGGATCTCTTGAATAATTATTACGGTATTACTCCTTGTGATGTTGTTAATGATGATACTAGTCCTGCTGATGAAGCTGCTGCTGCTGCTGCTGAGAATGAGATTATGGGGCTTTCTTTTGGTGATTTTATGTCGACGTTGAGAGAGGCTGGATTAGCATAATAAGTGCACACCCCATGATTTTTATCTCATGGATTCAGATCGACCCCCTAAATCTCTCATAGGGCAAGGCATGAGACAGGACACCCATAAGTATGGATGTCCTTTTTATTGCTTGAGACAGGACACCCATAAGTATGGATGTCCTTTTTATTGCTTTATTGTTTCATTTGCCACTTTTGGCTTGATGTAAAGTGAAAGACCTGCCTCATCAGACTCTTTGTATCAAAATAATTATCAGAGAAATAAAGAATGCCCATACCTTGCAATCTATGGACATCCTTTATTTGTATTACGGAACATCAAAGTACAAAGTGTCCTTTATATATTCCCCGCTATAACTTGTGTCTTTAATACTGGCGGCAACACATCCAACATTCCTCAGACAAAGTTTATTCAACACAAAAGAATAGTGTTTTTTCGGGTCAAAAGAACGAGCAGTATCGGTTTTAATAAAGTACATATTGCCCTTGCTGTTTGGTACCAGCTGAACTCTCAGTTTTGAGAGATTATAGCGTTGGTCATAGGTATAACTGATCTGGGCTGGTGCACCTAAAGCTTTGTAGGATTCGCTGGATATCTTGATCGTCAGCTGTGGCAGAGTCGAGCCACATTTATATATACCGTACTGATTTCTGTAACACCTGACTCTCTGTCTGAAATCTACCCTGACTGGCAGGGTATCTGCCGAACCGGGGACGGGAAATCTCAATGTCCGATAAGCGTAACGGCCTGTCTTGCTGCTTCGGGCATTAAGCTCGATATCTTGACAGCTGTCGTCAAGGCAAACCTTGGTTAGAGTAAAAAGCTCACCACTCTGACGACCAAAAGACTGTGAAAGATAACCATTTATTATCGTGTCGATATTACCGAATTCCCTGGGAGTCAGGTCTGCTGTTTTATTAAATGTTTCGGGTAGCACTTTGTCGTATGCAAATTCGGCAAATCTGGGTTTACCGAGCTTCCGGTACGTTCTCTGACTCATGACCGCCTGCGTTTTGGCACATCGTTCAATATCAAAAAGACCGCACTTTACCATCTTAAAGCCTACGTAAACCGGTACGATTTCCGCTTTTGCGACGGGAGTTATTCCGGTTATCAAAGAAAGTAACAACGTTAGTTTCTTCATGACCTGTACCTCTAAACAACTTTTAGGAGTCTGTTGGACTGAAGTGTCCGTAGCGAGGATTGCGAGAAATTTTCAGACCAGTTTATCGCAATCGCACGACTGCACAGATGCGGGAGCTGGAGCAATGCAGGAGCAGTTGCTGCATAGGCGCATCCCGAGTAAACAGTTTATCAGTATTCTTTGTTTTCGCTGCCTGAAGAAGGGAGTCAGGAAGTGAAGTGAGTCTGGTCCGGGAATCAAAACCAATAAAGGAGTAGCTCCCGGATATGCCCATGGTCAGGATCTGGCCCATCCCATCATAATATGCCATTAATCAGTTTGTGGTTCACAAACTCCTTGATACCGAGGCCAATCAATTCACGGCCATAGCCCGAGTGACGGATGCCGCCAAAAGGCAGATCCGGCTCAACCAGCGTCGGGTTGTTGATAAACACCATACCGGTTGATAGTCGTTTGGCCACATCCAGAGCTTTCTTTTTGTCCGTGCCAAACACCGAGCCTCCCAATCCAAAGGGTGAGTCATTGGCGATGGCAAGGGCATGCTCGGTATCTTTGGCCCGGAACAGCATGGTCACCGGCCCAAACAGCTCCTGATAATAGACCGGGTTTTCCGGTGCGATATCTGTCAGCAGCATCGGCTGAACGAAGGCGCCTATGTCCGGCACTTTTGGCCCCAGTTCCTGCACGCCTGCACCACCATTAACAGCCTGCTTAACCTGATTGTTCAGCTCATCAGCGGCCTGCTGTGAAGAGAGGGGAGCCAGGGTTGTCCCCTCATTCATCGGATTACCTGGTTGAAGTCTGGTAATGGCTTCGGCATAGCGTTCAACGAAGTTGTCGTACACCTTATCGGCAATAATCATTCGCTTGGAGGCGACACAGCACTGGCCACAATTGAAAAAGCGTCCGAACACGGCCCCCTTCACAGTTTTATCCATGTCTGCGTCCGGGAGCACAATCAGAGCATCGGACCCGCCCAGCTCCAGCGTCGACTTCTTCATGGCCCGGCCTGCCTGGGACGCGACCACGGAACCGGCCCCTTCTGAGCCGGTCAGCGCCACCCCCTTCACCCTTGGATCATTGATCATGGCTTCGATCTGCTGGCGATTGGCGTAGAGATTGATAAACCCGCCCTGTGGCAGGCCAGCGTCGTGTAGAAGCTTTTCAAAAGCAGCCGCACACTGGGGGACATTGGACGCATGTTTGAGCAGCAGAGTATTACCTGCCGCCAGCTGGGGAGCCGCTATACGTACGGCCTGATAGAACGGGAAGTTCCAGGGTTCAATGGCCAGGATGATACCCAATGGCTCATGGACCATTGTCACATCGCCGACCTGTGGGTTTTTGGCTGTCAGCGGTTCTGGTGCCAACAGACGTTCGGCATTGGCAATGTAGTAATCAAGGATGTTGGCGGTCAGTTCTATCTCACCTCTGGCTTCCGTGAGCAGTTTGCCCATCTCGAGCGTCATTAGCATGGCCAGTTCATCACTGCGCTCGCGGGTGAGGGCTGCGGCTTTTTTCAAGACAGCTGTGCGCTGGGAAAAGGAGGTGTCCCGCCATACGAGAAAGGCTTCGTGGGCTGCATCAAGGGCATTGCCAACCTCTGCATCTGTTGCATCGGGAAACCGTTGGACAACGTCGTTAGTGAAAGGATTGGTGGTTGCGTAGGACATCGTAGGTACTCTTTAAAAATTTAATCAAGCCAGGGCAGTATCCGGCCGTACTGCACCCGTTCGCCCTGTGGGGTTTGAGTTCCGGATGGCAGCCGCAAAAGATCAAGTACTGCTTTGAAGTCCTGCTCCGGAGCCAGGGCCTGGGATGGTTATTGTTTTGATTCTTTTTTTCGTATCAGTTGCGTAAGTTATTCGCTCTTACTGATGGGCAAAGGCGGGAGTGCCTACCCTGACTTGTTGGAGAAAAAAATGACTGTTTGGGTTTGCTGCTTCAGTCGTGCCAGAGAGGAGGGGGAAGAGCCGTGAAGAAAGGCAAGAAAAGTCCGGCGGGATGGATAATTCATAATCAGGAAACCGGTAAGTTGGACGCGTTGTATGCACTAATGGTGCAGAGGGATGGAAAGTGTAGTTGAACTTTCTAAACATCGCCGTTATAGAAGCCAAAGAGCATAAAAAGAGCATAAAAAAGGACACCCATAGATTATGCCCATAGACTGTGAAAAAGTGCCTGCGTAACAAAGCCCTCTGAAGATAACATGCTGCCCAAAAGCAGTTCGCAGAATGTTGGTGCGGCCCGTGGAGATAGGGAGTTTGCCAAAAATGTCGTATATAAAAGAGAGCTCGCGGGAAATAGTAAAGTGCTCGAGAGTGAGCGTGGCAGCAGTTCTTTAATGTTTAGGTGGGCTGCTGGTTTATTATATCTGTGTATAAGAAAACTGCTTTTTTTTTGCGAGATGGGAACGGCTGCATTTCTCTAAACCCGAGTACTTCGTCTATCACCGCTACAAAACAAGCACTCAAAATAAATCCCTGACACTGTCATCACCTGCATACAAAATAAGTTTTTACGCTAGCAACTATTGTCTATCGTAATGAGGAAATTTTATTTGGAAAGTATCGAAACTTTATTATGCGTCAGTTTATTTCGGGGTTACCAAAAGCTGAGCTGCATCTCCACTTGAAAGGTACTCTGGAACCAGAACACTAGGGCTTACACCCTAGTGTAAAATGTGATAAAAATCAGGTTTTTGGTGCCGACCGCCACGGCCTCTTCAGCGGTGTACTGGATCAGTGGTTTATCCACCACCGGCAGCGAAAAATGAAAGACCTGACCCAGATTTTACTTATTAAGATTAATAATATTATTAATTAACCCGGAACCAGGAAAATCTGCCATCACCATACCTGTAAAGTTAGTTTCTCCTCTTGCGAGAAACCTCCTTGATAGCACGTTAGTGCCTTCAAATGCGATCGAACAAATTCCGGCAAGGCAATTGACATTAGGGAAATCCGGGTAGGTGTGGCTCCATCCGGGTATGGTTAATCCCGTCAGTAAGCGGGGTGCTTTTGTCCCAGGGCTGGAATGACCGCTGGCAACAAAATAGGGAAAGGAGCCTGTTGAACCACTCAAATAGTTCATATATATTGTATTTCGGTTACCATTTTTAGCATTAATAAATTGATTCTTAACATCTAGCCACTTACCGTATAGGTCCCAGTTGCTATTCAATTTATAGTTATCTTGAATATTCAATTTGTTATAATTGATTCCTGCTTTCAGACCATTGAAGTTTTGCAGGATAACAACCTTGCCCCTTATATCCCCCAATTCTGGATTATCACTGGTAGGATGCCATAGGATGGCATTGTAGATAGACTTATATTGCTGAAAAACCTCATTGAAGGTTAATGTATTATTTTTCGGGGTGTGCTCCGATTTAATGCGCATGAATACTGTTTCAGAAGGATGAAGGGTGAGAAAATTTATAACAGGCACCATAACGCCGCTACCAAAAAACTTTTCCTGATAGACGCTGCCATGGTGAATTGCAAAGGCGTCTGCTATTTGACGAACCCGGATATCCAGAACGCGAATACCCGATATCAGCTGATCACTCAGAGAAATGGATTGCGTTTGTACAACATCGCCTCCATAAAAGGATAATGTTTGGTGAGTCCCCGGCAGTGAAAGTTCGCTCACTCTAAGGTTATCGCTCAAGCCAGACATCCAGCTGACATTATTCGCCACAGCCCCGGAACCATGATAATAGGCATTATCATTATGAGACCACACAGGTATTGTGAAACAGAGAATAAGCAGACCTGTGAATGCGTGGATTGTTTTACCGAATACTTGCATGGAATTTCCTCCGCAACTTCTCAAAAATTACTGACAGCAGCACATCAATAGTGAACCCAATATTGATGTGATTTAACACTTTGCGAGCCTCATACCTGTAGAATTTGAGTCATATATTATGGTAGCGGTTCTGCAGACGGTAAAGCAGACGGTAAAGGACATCCATATATTTCAATATATTTCAGACATCCAAAAACCCCCCTCGTTTCAAAAACCTTGATCATTAAAATCGAGTTAAATATTCAG
>CAMRBW010000111.1 GCA_947040555.1 uncultured Oceanospirillales bacterium
TGTGACAGTCTTGGTATGATGTCTATGCGACCGCAGGATAGAGTGAATTGATCAATTGGTATTTTGAGGGAGTAATATTCGATGTCTCAATGGACCCCTGATAGTTGGAAAAATTACCCAGCCCTGCAAATGCCGGAATACCCTGATCTGGCGAAATTACAGAAGGTCGAGAGGCGTTTAAGTGAATTGCCGCCACTGGTCTTTGCCGGTGAGGTGCGCGCACTGACTGGGCAGTTGGGTGCGGTTTCCCGGGGGGAGGCTTTTCTGCTGCAGGGCGGTGACTGTGCCGAGAGCTTTGCTGAGTTCAGCGCCGTCAATATTCGGGATACCTTCAAGGTTCTGTTGCAGATGGCGGCGGTGCTGACCTTTGGTGCCAGCCTTCCTGTGGTTAAGGTAGGTCGTCTGGCCGGCCAATTTGCCAAGCCCCGATCCAGTGCTACCGAGATGCGTGATGGTGTTGAGCTGCCAACGTATCGGGGCGATATCATCAACAGTAATGAATTTACTCTTGAGGCCCGTACACCAGATCCGGAGCGTATGCTTGCGGTCTACCATCAGGCCACTTCTACGCTGAATCTGTTGCGTGCCTTTGCTCAGGGTGGTCTGGCATCACTGGAACAGGTGCATGCCTGGAATCTGGATTTTGTGAAGGCGACACCAGAGGCTGAACATTATCAGCAGATGGCAGAGCGTATTGATGAAGCGCTGTCGTTTATGCGTGCCTGTGGCGTGATGGCGGAGAATAGCCCATCTATTCGTGAGACCAGTTTCTACACCTCGCATGAGGCGCTACTTCTGCCCTATGAGGAGGCTCTGACTCGACGGGATAGTCTGACCGGTGACTGGTATGACTGCTCTTCCCATATGCTTTGGATTGGTGACCGGACCCGTCAGCCGGAGGGTGCGCACGTAGAGTTTATACGGGGAGTGCATAATCCTATCGGCATTAAAGCGGGTCCGGAGCTGGATCCGCAGGATCTGATCCGTTTGCTGGATTGTCTCAATCCGGAGAATACCGCCGGTCGTGCCACCATTATTGTTCGAATGGGCGCAGATGTTGTGGAGGAGAGTATGCCCCGGTTGGTTCGTGCTGTTGAGCGTGAAGGCCGGAATGTGGTGTGGAGCTGTGATCCCATGCACGGCAATACCATTACCGCGGGCGACTACAAAACACGGGACGTTAATAGTGTGCTGCGGGAGGTGCGCAGTTTCTTTGCTATTCACCGCGCTGAGGGAACTTATGCTGGCGGTGTCCATTTCGAGATGACCGGCCAGAACGTCACCGAGTGTATTGGTGGTACCCACAAAGTGACCGAAGAAACCTTGAAGGAACGCTACCATACCCATTGTGATCCACGTATGAACGCCAGCCAGTCTCTGGAGATGGCATTTCTGATAGCGGATACATTGAAACAGTGTCGTAAGTTTCAGATGAATTAATAATATTACCCTTCCTGTGTACTGTTTACTGAATTACGGGAAGGGTTTTGTCACTTCGTTGGTTGTTAGGTCTAGACTCTCAAGCTTATCGAAAAGATTAAGGAGAGTTGTGATGTTATCCAATACCCCTGCAATCCTCGCCAAACTGAACGAGATTTTGGAGTATGAACTTGCCGGTGTTGTCCGTTATACCCATTACAGTTTTATGGTATTTGGTTTTGGTCGTATACCCATCGTAGGCTGGTTCCGGGGGGCTGCATCAGAAACACTGACTCATGCACATAGAGCCGGAGAGCTCATTACCCATCTCGGTGGTCATCCAACCTTGGGTATTGGTCGTATGCTGGAAACATCCCGTCATGAGGTCAGGGATATTCTGGAAGAGGCCCTTGCCTACGAACGGAATGGGTTGGTGCACTATTACGATCTTCTGGCCTTGGTTGAACAGGAGCAGCGAACAGCAACTTTAATCATGCTGGAGGAGTATGCCCGCCAACTGATTGCCGAGGAGGAGGCCCATATCGGTGATATCGATAAAATGCTGCGTGTTCCAGGAACATTGGAGAGTGTTATTTGAGGGGATGCTTATCTGGCTGTTGCTGCAATGGATAATTTACCCATAAACTGGTATTTCTTTGTTGAAAAGATGAGGACTACAGCATGAGATACTCTTTAGCGGCAGGCATACTGTTTTTGTCCGTTGTGATTGTGCCGGCACATGCTGGCTGGTTTGATAATCTGTTCGGAGGCTCGGAATCCAGTCAAACGGAACCAGCCTCTCCCCCCCCTTCTAAAGTCACCTCTCAGGCGACAACTGACAAATCTTTGCCTTTGGTATCTAACGTTATGGGGCAGTTGGGTTTGAACCAACAACAGGCTGAAGGTGGTTTGGGGACGTTGTTGAATGTTGCCAAATCCAGCTTGAATACCAGCCAGTTTCAATCTCTGACCAAAAATATTCCCGGCGCAGATCTGCTACTGTCCGCAGCCCCTCTGTTGAATCAAGACTCTGGGGCGTCTGGACTACTCTCCAAGGTCGGTGACTTGGGGCAAACTCTCCAGAGTGGCGCCATGGTCTATGGAGCCTTTGATAAGTTAGGTATTTCCAAAGATCTTGTTCTACCTATGGTTAATCTGTTGAAACAGTACCTGCAGCAACACTCAGGCAATGACACTGTGGCGCTGTTAAACCAAGGCTTGAACGGTTTTCTGTGAGTCGGTTTTTGACTAAAAAAAACGTGGCTTATGGCCACGTTTTTTTAATGTCACTTCGACGAGAAATTATTAAAACTGTACTGCTGACGCAGGATGGTTTCGATAATAGCCTGAGCGCTCTGTTTGGCTTCCTGGATGTCTTTGTTAGAAAGTTTTTCTGTTACCCGCCGCAGAGGCTCTGTGGCGGCGGTAAATGCACTGGATTCGGCCACTGTCAGCCAGGCGGCTGCCGCTTGCAGATCCAGGTCATCCTCGCTGTAACGAAGGCGAAGTATGCCCAACAGATATTGAGCCTGAACATCTCCGAGAAATGCCGCCCGGCGTGCCCAATCCATAGCCTGATGGGGGTCTATTTTGGTTCCCAGCCCTTTGGCATAGGTCAGGGCGAGGCTCAGTTGTGATTTTACATGGTCCTGGTTACCTGCCCTGGTGAACCATTTTATGGTTTCTTCTGAGCTGGGAGTGACCAGTTCATCACCGGTGCTGTATATCTGCCCAAGCAGATACTGGGACTCTGCCAGCCCGTTATTGGCGGCTTGGCGAGTCCATTTCAGCGCTTTCTCAAAATCCTGCTTAACGCCTTCACCATGCGCATACATCAGAGCCAGATTGTGTTGGGAGTGTACGTGCCCCTGCTCAGCCGCCTTACTGTACCACTTGACGGCTTCGCTGTTATTTTCTTCGGTACCCTGTCCCATATCCAGCATGACGGCCAGATTGTACAGGGAGTCTGCATGGTTCTCCCTGGCCGCTATACGAAACCATTTCAGGGCTTCGCTTTCGTTTTTCTGGCCACCCAGTCCCTGGCTCATCATCTGCCCCATCAGCCAGGCCGATTCCGCGTTGCCTGCCCGTGCGGCCTTGCGGCACACAGGTATGGCATTGTCATAATCGCTCAGGTGGAACAGGGATTGGCATCGGTCTGGAGAGATTGGACTGGCAGAGGATGTTGTGGTCAGGGTAAGGGTAAAAACGGCGATCAAGCCAGGCAACAAACACTTCATATCTTACTTCCTTATGAGATTACAGCCGCAGGCGGGGCTCAGGTCAGAAATAACTTTCGGCCATACATAAGGTTGCTGAATGGTGTTTTGTGCCGGTGTGGTGGAAGAGGATCTCCGCTTCCGATACTGCGCAGTCAAAAAGCTGACGCGAGCAAAATGGGATATGTGGACTATAGTTCTTCGGCCACTTCCCTCCTTTTGCAACGTCCAATTGCACGTGATAACAAGAGCTGCCCATGAAACATACTATTTTTGATACTCCGGTGGTCAGCCATTTTTTTAATTTTTGCTGCTGGCTAGGCTTAAAACTTTCTGGTTGGACTATCGAGGGCGATGCTCCCACAGCACGTAAATATGTAGTGATTGCTGCCCCTCATACCAGTAACTGGGACTTTCCTTTGACCATTGCTATCGCTTTCCGTTTGAAAATCAAGGTGTTCTGGATGGGAAAAGACTCCCTGTTCAGGGGTGTCATGGGGCCGATTATGCGCTGGCTTGGTGGTATATCTGTTGATCGCAGCCAGGCGACCGGGCTGGTACAGCAGGTTGTTGATGAGTTTAGCCGAAACCCGGATCTGATCGTTGCGATTCCACCGGAGGGAACCCGCAGCAGGGTGCAACGATGGAAGAGTGGCTTCTATCATGTGGCATGCAATGCCCATGTCCCCATTGCTCTGGGTTTTCTGGACTTTAAACGCAAAGTGGGTGGGATCAATGGGCTGTTTGAGCCGACGGGCAACTACGAGAAAGATTTGCAGAGCATTCAGAGATTCTACCAACGCATAGCCGGGAAGAAACCGGATCAGTTCATTTCACCATGAAAACCCGCCAGCCGACCGACAGGCGGGTTGCAGAGCAAGCTTACTTTGCAGTCGTGCTCTTTTCTTGCTTTTCTTGAGCCGGTTTGATGTTTACGGTTACGCTCTTGATAAGGATGGTTTCCTCCGGCACGTTACTATGCATACCTTTGCGTCCGGTAGGTTTAGAGGCTATCTGGGCAACCACATCCATACCCTTGATCACTTTGCCAAATACCGTATAGCCCGGTTTTTTATTGCTGCCGTCGAGGAAGGTATTGTTTGTCAGGTTGATAAAAAACTGGCTGGTGGCGCTGTCAGGGTTGTTGGTGCGCGCCATAGAGATTGTGCCAAACATGTTTTTCAAGCCATTGGCTGACTCGTTAGCAATGGGGGCGTCAGTGTTTTTTTGAATCATGTCTTCCTTCGTACTCTTATCCTTTTTTTTCAGATAAAAGCCGCCTCCCTGAACCATAAAGTCGGGGATGACCCGATGAAAAATAGTGTCGTTGTAAAAGCCTTTGTCAGCGTAGGCGATAAAGTTTTTGGTCGTGACCGGAGCTTTCTCTGGGTTTAACTCAATCTCGATGGTGCCGAGATTGGTCACCATGGTAGCAATTGGAACTGTAGCTACAGGAGTAGCAACAGGAGTAGCAATTTGAGCGGCGATAGCGCTCATGGAAAGCAGGGTGGTCAGCAAGGTTACGACAGTCGTCGTTTTCTTGAACAGTCGCATAGATAACATTTCCTTTTGCGATTTTACAAAATTATTATCATGCATCGCCAGTCAGGCGGATGCCATTTTTCTCAATGGTGATACGACGAGTCTTGTAGAGTCCACCAATAGCCATTTTGAAAATCCGCTTGCTGACAGGGAAAAAACGGTTGATTTCGTCCGGTGTACTTTTGTCGTGCAGGGGCAGGAAACCGTCATGTTTTTTCAAGGATGCGATAATCTGGTCTCCGAAATCCGGAGATTTGAAATCGTGAAGTGGATTCAGACTCAGATCGATCTTTCCGTCCGGACGTACGCGCTTGATGTAACCGGTCAGTTTTTGGCCCATTCGAACAGGCTGATGAATGTCATTGTGGAACACCACCCCTTGGTGGCTGTTGTTGATAATTGCCATGAAACCAATATCGGTTTTGTCGGTCATCAGTAGAGAGACTTCTTGTCCGGTTTTGTAACGACCGGGGTGAGGATCAAGGAACTTATCGGTCTTTGAACTGGCAACAATGCGCCAGTTCCATTGCTCCTGATAGATGTAAACGACATAGTACTTCCCTTCGAGCATGCGTATTTTTTGCTCGCTGAAAGGCACTAACAGCTGTTTTGGCAGCCCCCAGTCCAGAAATGCGCCGACAGGATTCACCTCTTCCGCCTTCAGACAGGCAAATTGCCCGAGCTCTGCCTTGGGTGTCTCTGTGGTGGCGATAACATCATCGTTAGAGTCGAGATAGATAAAGACGTTCAGCTCATCACCGACCTTGCACCCTTCGGGGATATAACGTTTTGGCAGAAGAATATCGACATACTGTCCACCCTCCAAAAAAACGCCGAAGGCTTTTTCACGAATGACTTTCAGCGTGTTCCAGTGACCGAGCCTGATGTGCAGATCTTTACGAGGCTCAGCACTGGGTTCAGTCTGCTCGGAAGAGGAGGGGGGGGTGTGATCAAAATCGTTCATGGCTCTGCTGCTGTGAAAAATCGGGTCGAAATTATACCACCAGTTGTCCGTCATGGCAGTGTGGCTCATAAGAGCTTAATCCGCTTTACCTCTTTTTTTTCGTAACAAAGGGTTGCTCTGTAGGTGGTGCAGGGCGCTATCCCCTAAAAATTGTGTGGATTTCCCCTTGAGGGTCCGTATCCACGATGTGGCGATAGCTATGATCAGACAGGTGAAAGAGAGCCACATATAGGGCAGGTAAGAGAGTGTGCTGACACCAAGGATTCCTGCCATAAAGGTGCCGTTATCACTCCAGGGCACCATGCCGGAGGTCAGTGTGCCACCAAATTCGGTGTTGCGGGACAGCAGCCGGCGATCAGCCTTCAGAGCATCACTGGTCTCGGCCAGCAGTTTTGGTGTCAGAATCAGTGAGACATACATAGCGCTGCCAAGCAGATTGCCAAGGAATGCGGTCAGTAGCGTGCAATTGGTCAGACGACTTTCGTTGGTTATATATTTTTGCAGATAGTCTGCCAGCAGTTGTACGATGCCGACCTTGACCAAGAGGCTGCCAAATCCGAGGCCAAAAATAATCATGGCAACTGAAGGAAGAATGGAAAACATACCGCCACGGTTTAGTAACTGGTCGATAAACAGGTTACCACTGTCGGTGAGGGGGGTGTTCCAGAGGCTGGTAATGGCCATATTCACGTTATTGTCCTGCAGCAGAACGGCGTACGGAACACCGAGCACGGCTCCGAACGTGATGGCAGGAAAAGCGGGTACTCTCATGGTTAGCAGCAGCATGACCAGCGCCGGGGGAATAAAGATCAGGGGGGTGATGGTAAAGTGGTCCTCAAGCGCCATGGTTATGAGCATAACCTGTTCGGGAGGGCTGTTTTGATGTGTGTTAATGCCGACAAGGGTAAACATAATGGTGGTGATCAAAAAAGCACTGAGACTGATGGGTAGCATGGCTTTGATATGGCTGCGAATCTCAACACCACTCATGGAGGATGCCAGCAGGACACTGTCGGAAAGAGGGGAGAGCTTGTCGCCAAAGTAGACACCGGAAAGTACGGCCCCGGCGGTTAACGCAGGGTTTATACCGAGCCCGTCGCCAACCCCCATCATGGCAACACCGGCTGTGCCCGCCGCTCCCCAGGATGTTCCTGTTGCCAGTGCGGTGATTGAGCAGAGTAAAAGGGTGGCAGGCAGAAAAAGTTGCGGGTGGATCATTTTCAGACCGTAGTGGATCAGCCCAGGTACGATGCCACCGACAATCCAGCTGCCGATCATGGCGCCGACGGCAAACAGAATCAGCAGAGCCGGCATACCTTCGAAAATACCAAAAGCGGCACCTTCTTCCAGATCGTGATAGTCATAGCCAAGATACATTCCCAGACCGATCATCAGAAACCAACCACAAAAAATAGCCAGCACAACGGGAAGTGCAAATACTGTGGTGAAACTGCAGGCGATCAACAAAAATATGCCCAGCGTCAGTGCCGTGTGGATTAGGGTTGGTTTTTTTGGGCTTTTACTCAAAGTAACTCCTTCCTTTTGAGTGTGTGGTATGACTGCCTGAACACGGCGTATCCATCGAGTATTGCGAATAAAGTCTGAGCGTGCCAGTCGCCAGGAGTAGAAGGTCAGTCTTGCCAACAGGGGTGTCAGGCAGGCTGACATCCCTGTTGGTCTGTTACCAGTTGGCAGACGCTATTTGAGATCCAGGGTGAGTGGGTTGAGGTGGCTCATGATCTTCCCTGCATCGGAAGAGACCAGATCCTTGGTGACTTTGTGGACGGGAATCTCTTTTTTTAGATGGGTCAGTAATTCCCCCATAAATTTGGGCGGGGCACAAACCTGTAGTGAGTCAAAGCTATGGCTTTGGTATGCGCTGTTGATTGCCTTGGCAACCATGCGGGTAAAGCGGGCATTTTCGATAGTCTTGGGGGATTTGTTGGTATCCCCAAGACCGGAACGACCCATGCCGCTGAAGGTGTGACTGTGCATGCTGGTGGCATTTCCACGTTTATCGGAAATGAAATCACCGTTATGCCATCGACCCTCCTGATGGTTGATGGAGTCCATCAGATTGAGTTGATGTTTATAGGGCTGAAAGTCATACATATCGGCCTGACTGTTGTTCGCCACAAGAACCCAGATGGGGCGCATAGTTCAGATCCTCCATTAGGTGACCCGATAAAACTAGCCCCGCCAATCGAAAATATCCATTCAGAAATAGAGGAATAAAGTTTCACACAACTCCAGAAAACCGATCGATATCGTTTTGTAGCCTACTGTCGCTTGATAGGAGCTGTGTGAAATAGGAAGAATAGTTCAGTGTGTGATGGTAACTTCCGGAAGGGCTGCTGTCTCAATAGTTACAGAGTCGGTTGCCGGCATAACACAAGCCTTACCTTTGGCGACAAACTTGCCATTCTGATTAACGACATTGGTAGATATGATCGCACATTTGGTACGTTCAGATTTCTCGATAACCTCTAAACGTACAGTAATGGTGTCGTTTATCTTTACAGGAAGGAGAAATTTCAGCTCCTGACTGCGATACACTCCACCAGGGCCAGGCATAACCATGGCCAGTGCTGCGGAAATCAATGAACCTGTCCACATGCCGTGGGCAATACGCTCGCCAAACTGACTGGAACTGGCAAATGTTTCATCAACATGGATGGGATTGTGGTCACCGGAAACTGTGGCAAACAGGATCAGGTCCCGCTCTGTCAGAGTGCGTTCATAAGTAGCGGTATCACCCACCTTGAGTTTGTCGTAGGGTACATTTACCAAAGTTGTCACTCAAAATTCCTCATTTGTCGTTGCGCAGCACCAACGTCCGTTTGTCGGTGCTGTTGAATACGGTGTTAAAGTGTATGAATGGTTTTAATATCAGGAAGAGCGCTTGTCCAGCCAGCCAATCAATCTGGCCGTGACTTCATCCCGATTGGTTTCATTAAGCATTTCGTGGCGACCATCAGGCCAGATATCCAGTTCAATATCATTGATGCCTGCACTCGCCAGTTTATTTGCCAGCTGTTGCAATCCTCGGCCATTACGGCCAACCGGATCCCTGCTCCCGCCCATGATGTAAATGGGTAGCCCTGCATTGATTTTCTTCAAGGCTGGCACGGAAGTTATCGATAGCAGCCCCTGAAACAGGTCTAACCAGAGACTGTTGGTACATGGGAATCCGCAATCTGGGTCGGCGATGTAAGCATCAACTTCGTCAGCATCCCGGGATAGCCAGTCACAGGGTGTACGAGTCGGTTTAAAACCGTTGTTATAGGAACCAAACGTCAGCAGGCTCACAAGTCGACTGGTACCACTTCGACCAATACGGCAACTTTCCAGCCAGGTTATAAAGCGACCGATATGCAGCATTGGACGACAATTGTAAGTTGATCCGGATAATACGACACCAGACGGTTTTATTCTGTCTCGTATGAGCCAAGCCTGAACAATAAAGCTACCCATGCTGTGACCAAACACAAAAACACGTGAACTGTCGTGGATTGCTTGAAGAAAGTCAAAGGCAGTACCGATGTCATCAAGTACACGATCCCAACCCTGCTCCTCGGCGAACTGCCCTTGCTTTTGGTGAGAGCTGTGTGAGTTTTCGCCATGACCCCGATGGTCTATTGCCGCCACATTGTACCCCGCCCGGTTCAGTTGTTCGGCAATGCGGGCGTAGCGTCGGCTGTGTTCAGCCATGCCGTGAGCAATCAGAACAGTGGCTTTGGGGTGTTCAATATTCCACAGATAGAGTGGTATCTGGTGGCGGTCGCCAGCCTCCAAATGTTGGGTTGTCAATACCATGGGGTCAGGGTCTGTTCCGTGTCTGGAAAATATTTAAAGCTTTGTCATGGTCGCAGACAATGTCAAAGCCTGCAATTGTTTGCTTTTCATACAGTAGAATTAGAGTCGCAACACACTTTACAACACACTTTACAACACACTTTACAACA
>CAMRBW010000112.1 GCA_947040555.1 uncultured Oceanospirillales bacterium
CATCTTTTGGGAAATGGCGACCAGAAAATTTCATCCGTGAAACTCGAGATAGGGGCTGGGCTGTAGATTTTGGGGAGGTTGACTTTTTGTTTACTCTGAATTTTGCAACACAACCCCACCAAAGTCCAATAGTGAAAAGCGGCGTCGTTAGTTATATTGGACATACTGTCACTGTGGGTAACAAGACAAAAATAAAGGGAACTATTCCAACAATGGCGTGGCCTATTGATAAAATAAAGGAGAGAATCATTATGCTCATAGTCAACCAACCTCAGGCTGGTTCTTTTGAATACGAGTCTCGAAGATCAGGATTTAATAGCCGTACCGGGCACTCTTGTGGCCATTCTGTGGACGCTGTTTCCGAGCCAAAAAACAATATTATTGGTCCTCAGACTTTCGATAACGAACTTTCCATCGAGAAGAGAGAAGCTTTTCAGCGACTCAGAAAAGACTTCTTACGCAGTGAAATATCTGATGCCTACTTACTCATTGCGCTGGAAAACAAGCTTATTGGTTCCTATGTCACGTGTAATGGCGATCGGAGCAATTTTATCAATGATATCAATAGAATAGTGAAAACATATCTAAAAATGGGGTGCCCAGAAAGTGAAAATGGGCGTTTGTTGTCATCCCGTAAAGCTGAGTCATATCGTACTGCCTGCTCGCCAGCGCCAACTGTCCGCCCCCCCCCGGTACCCTCATCAGCTCCACAGCCAGCAAACCCGGCTTGTGAAAGCAGGCAGAAGTCAGGATATTTTCCTGCCTCTGTACAGAAAACAGCGTCTGCCTTCAGGGCTGATGAATCCGCATTATCAGAGGCTCAAAACGCCTCAGATACGCAACACGCCGATCAGATGAATGCCTATAACTACCTTCGATCTGAGGTATGGCACCCTGATGAGATCTGTGATGCCGATCTGATGCTGGCCCTGAAGCAGGGTCAAATCGATCTGACTTTGTTGGAACAGTTAAAAGCAGAAACAGGAACACAGCGGATCAGGGCTATTTACAGACATATAACAGATCTCTATGACCTAAAAAAGACACTGTATTTTGCCGTCAATAAAGACCTTTCACACGAGCAGCGAAAGTGTTTTTCTCAAGTGAGAGACAAAGGTTATTCAATAGGTGACCTATCCGATGCCAGCCTGGCAGCAGCTCTGAAATATCAGATTATTTGTCCTGACGATGATATACCTGGCGTTCTCTCACAAGAGCAAAAAAACGAATTTATTCATTTCATTCAGGACAGGGTAAAACATAGCATAAGGAAAGAACTCAACAGGAAAAGGGCTTGTTCGGGGGAGGTTAAGCCGACAGCGTGCTCTTCCTCTGCTGAGGTTCAGAAAGAGGTACCGCCAACGACTACGCCATCGACTGGCGCAGTCAAGCCTGTCACCACCCAGACGACTGATAGCATGAATCCTCAGGACACGAATGCGGGTGATGATTCGAAAGCGTTGACAGAGTCTGAAGAAGCTAAAGCCAACGCCAGGAGCCGCCCAAGGGACAGCAGCTTTAGTCGCCTTATGAAAATGGCCTTTCAATATATTAATGCGTTTATCGATTCGCTCACTGACTGGGGGAAAACGGTAACTGCTCATACTTCTCCGGCAAATGAGGAACATACTCATCAGGATCCCAGTGTTTCCGGGAGAGATAATTCCAAAAACGCAGATTTGCCAGTAAAAAATGAGCAGTTACGGAAAACGACACCAATTGAGCCCCGCGGCGTTGGCCTCCCTCGCTATCACCATGAGAATACTTGTTTCATCAACAGTACATTGCAGATGCTTGCTGATAGTTGGGAAGGCAGTGGTTTGTTAAATGAACTGCGTACGTCACCTGACGGAGTACCTGAAGGTGCGCTGTACAATATTCTCACTGATCTTGTCCCGAATGTAGACACCAGCAAGCTGAGCTGGTCCCAGGAAGATCGAGAAAAAAAATTACAGGAATTAGTGAAGAAAATTTAT
Organism: uncultured Oceanospirillales bacterium; assembly: GCA_947040555.1. Lineage (GTDB taxonomy): Bacteria > Pseudomonadota > Gammaproteobacteria > Pseudomonadales > Endozoicomonadaceae > Sansalvadorimonas. The sequence continues at coordinate 1,977 of CAMRBW010000112.1, forward strand.
GATGACCCCAACGCAGTCAATGGGCAGGATGTACCGAAAGGAACTGCTGAGCGCGTTGAGTGCGTCAAAAACTTGATAGTTACATTTACTAAACTTTGTGACTGCCTGAATAGGGGAGAAGGAAATCCCGAGCTGATGCGAAAAGACTTTATCAATGCTTATGCGAAATTCGGAAAGAGTGTAGGCAGTAAATCCATTGCTTCTATCCTCGGAGATCAAAAATGCGATCAGGTTTTGCACAAAAAAATTCCCCAACAGGATCCGAGCGAATTTTACATGACGCTCACCCAGGCCTTGGGGATGGATCAAAACCCTGCTAGTTCCGTAAAAACACGTGACGAATTCAGGCTTTATAAAAAATCAGGTAACTCGTTAAACCTTAAAGATTCAAAATTATTATCCACTACGACGGCGATGGAATATTCCATTGCGTTACCTTTACCTATACAAAAAAGTAACACATTGCAGAATTGTATCGACGATTATGTGGAAGAAGAATTTTTTAAATTTAAATGGGATAAGGATAGTTTGAACCAGTTTGATATACAGCAGGATTCTTCGACCAGCACATCCAAGACGATAAGACTTACCGCAAATCGTGCGCCACAGCAATTGGTGCTGCAAATAAAACTCTATGATAATGATCACCATTTGAAGGCGTTGACATATAGTAAGAAGAAAGGGGAGGCGCTTTTACAGAATATGCCTAACACAATTGACTTGCCCATTACTGTTGCAAATGAAGGCAACTCCTGGACCTGTCATAAAATCCCCTATAGAATTCGTTCTATCATTTGCCATAATGGTGTTTCTTTAAATGCAGGTCACTATATTACGTTAAAGTTTGATGAGAATGGTCAGGTTGTGGTTTGTGATGATAACGACGTTCTCAAATGGGATGACTACGCAAAGAAAAACAATATTAGCTGTAGCTCATGGAAGGAGCTTTGTGCATACAAAGGACTTACTCCTTATTTTATTACAGTTGACCGGGTGGATGAATAGGCAGAATCACTGAACAGAAGTAATCTCTGACCATAAGAGCAGACTTGCAACCAACTCCGGACAATAAATGACTGAACGACAATATACACCACGAGTGTGAATACGCTTGTTTGAGGAAATGTTTGCAGAGCGGGGGATCACGGTCGATCATACGACCATTAACCGATGGGTGATTGCTTATGCCCCCAAACGGGAAGCCTTGCACCGAAAGCAGAAGCCAGCGGTGAAAACCTCATGGCGCATGGATGAAACTTACATCAAGGTTAAAGGCCGTGACTGCTACCTGTACCGTGCCGTCGATAAGGAAGGAAAGACGGTCGATTTCCTCCTGACCGAAAAACGGGATGCAAAAGCCGCTAAGGCCTTTTTCTGTAAAGCTTTCCGCCAGCATGGGCAGCCTGAGAAAGTGTGCATTGATAAACGTGGTAGCAATACAAGTGCGCTCATGTCTTTTAATGCAAAATGCAAGGATAACCCCCCAAAAATCACTATTTACCAAAGCAAATATCTAAACAACATTGTCGAGCAGGATCACCGGTTTGTGAAACAGTTGACCCGTCCCATGATGCAGTTCAAAGCGTTCTACTCTGCTCAAACGACACTGGCTGGTATTGAGCTTTCTCATAGGCTGAGAAAAGGCCAATATCCAGATTCGGGGAATAGCACCGTGGGAGTATTTCTACTCCCTGGCAGCATAATTGTGTGTGGGGAATGTTGACTTTTTGTTTACTCTGGATTTTGCAACACAACTTCCTCACTGCGCACAAAGCTGATGAATTAATCGTGCTGCCAGCCGGGCAGTGTGAGAATCAATGTCATAATCAGGATTGGTTTCTGCAATATCAAATAGCCTGAGCTTGCCACTGTGTTTGATGCTATCCAGCAGTGGTTCCACAACATCCAGGGGAATCCCCCGTGCTGCCGGCGCACTGACGCCAGGAGCCTGCGCAGCGGGAAAGGCATCGATATCGATGGTTAAATAAACGTGATCCACCTTGTCGATAAATTGCTGCAGGTCTTTTTGCAGGTGCTGCAGATTCAGCAGTGTCATTTCCCGGTCGGTACGATAGACGACGCCAAGGTCATCCGCCCGTTTAAACAAGGCCCGGGTATTGCTGCTTTCGCTCACCCCCAGGCAAAGGTAGTTGAATGGCAGATTGTTTGCCCTGGCGTATTCTGCCACCTGCCAGAAAGGGGTTCCTGAGCTGGCACCAACCTCCGGTAAGCGCAGGTCAAAGTGCGCATCAAAATTAATGATGCCGACCTGTAAGGGCTGTTTTTCTTCCTGATTTTTTACATTTTTGGCATTGGCCTGTTTTTCAAGGTGTTGCATCAACCCCTGGTAAGAAGCCCAGCCGATCTCATGACCACCACCGAGGCCTGCGGGTAGTTGGCCATCGTCTAATAGTTCACACAGGCGTGCGGCATAACTCAATTGGGCCTGTTCAAGGTTGGTATCCCTACAGGGAATGTTGCCTGCATCCCACACCGGGGCATTCCGGTTCCAGGGAAGATTGGCCAGTGCCCGCCGGATATGATCTGGCCCTTTGGCCGCACCAGGCCGGCCCTGGTTTCTACGAACTCCCTCTTCAGACTCAAACCCCAGTAAAGTAATACCGGCGTTGCAACCAGACGACCAGGCACCAACCTGTTGATGCCAGCGGAGCGCGGCGTTGCTGTCGGTCTCTTTATCGATCCGGCCAGACCAGGAAAATGGCTGCGCAGCCTGAATGGTTGATTTCACAATATAACCCTTTTTGACAATAAGGGATGGGGAAAGTCCGGTCATTCCCGCCGCCAGCGCCGAAGGATGCTGGACTGGCCAGAGCACCAGATCGGCAGCCATACCTTTTTTGATGACGCCAATACGTTCCTGTAATCCAAGTGCCCGGGCGGCCTGTCTGGTGCAACCCGCCAGAGCTTCCGAGGGTGTCATTCGGAACAGGGTGCAGGCCATATTCATCATGAGTCGTATAGACGCCAGGGGAGAAGTGCCCGGGTTTAAATCGGTGGCAATGGCCATGGGGATACCGGCTTGTCTCAGGGCGTCGATGGGAGGGAGTCGGGTTTCCCGCAGATAATAAAATGCGCCGGGCAGCAATGTAGCGACGGTGTCGCTGTTTTTTAACGCCTCGATACCCTGTTGGCTGAGATGTTCCAGGTGGTCCACGGACAGTGCCTGGTATTTCACCGCCAGCTGGGCGCCACCGCTGTCAGAGAGCTGTTCCCCGTGGAGTTTTACGTTCAGTCCATGAGCTTTTGCGGCCAGGAAAACCTTTTCTGTCTGCTCCAGAGAAAAGGCAATGTGTTCACAAAAAACATCCACCGCATCAGCCAGTTTTTCCCGGGCAACGGCAGGGATCATCTCCTGACAGACATACTCTATGTAAGCATCTGGCTGGTTTTTGAATTCAGGGGGAAGCGCATGGGCACCGAGCAAGGTTCGCACGACGGTTACCGGGTATTCCTGTGAAAGCTGACCTGCCGCCCTGAGCATTTTTATTTCTGTTTCGGTATCCAGACCATAGCCGGACTTAATCTCAATGGTGGTAACGCCTTCCGATATCAGTGCTTCCAGACGAGGGCGGGCAGCCTCAACCAGTTCATCAACCGTGGCACTTCGGGTCGCGGCAACCGTCGAAAGAATACCACCGCCCTGTTGGGCAATGGCTTCATAACTCACCCCTTCCAGTCGCTGCTCGAACTCCCGCGAGCGGTCTCCGGCATACACCAGATGGGTATGGCAATCGATCAGTCCGGGGGTCAGCCATTGGCCCTGGGCGTCAATGGTCTCCTTTGCGGTAAGGTTATGGGGTAATGCCTGCTCTTCACCCACCCAGACTATTCGTCCCTGGTCAATGAGAACGGCGCCATTGTAGATGCTGCCGTAAGGGCATTGCGCAATTTGTTTCCGGGAAGTTTTTTTCGGGGTAGTTAGCGCGCTGTCCATGGTGGCCAGGTGAATATTCCGAAGCAATAAATCACAGCAGGAAAGCGCGTCGCCAGTATTACTTTTGTTCATGATATCCCGGCCATTTATCTAGTGATAGACTGTTTTTTCGACCCCGAGGGAATGCTCTTCAACATCATCTCCAGCATCATCTCCAGAGCCATCCTGAAAGTCATGGGGATTGCATTACCCTCTAATTGTATATAGGCGATGTCCGGGGTTGAAGCACATACGCCATGTTTAAGAATTATGATAAGAATCTGGTGTCATGATGGTGTCGTCAGTCTCACTGGATTGATCCATCCCGGTGACCGATACTACCCGGGATATTATTTGCAGTTTACCTGATTGTCGCCACCAAAATTGTCGTCCCCCAACATGCAAAGGTAGTGAGTATGGCAAGCCAGCAAAGCCAAAAAGATTGTCGATATGATCCTGATCGCTCCATCCGGGCACCCAGGGGCTCCGGGCTCAATACCTGCAGCTGGCAGGTGGAAGCGCCTCTGCGTATGTTGATGAACAATCTGGATCCGGAAGTGGCAGAGCACCCGGAAAACCTGGTGGTTTATGGCGGGATTGGCAGAGCCGCCAGGGACTGGGAATGTTATGACCGGATTATTGCCACACTTAAACGACTGCAGACGGATGAAACACTGTTAATTCAGTCTGGCAAGCCGGTCGGGGTGTTCAAAACCCATACCGGCGCACCGAGAGTACTGATCGCCAACTCCAATATTGTGTCTTACTGGGCTAACTGGGATTACTTCCATGATTTGGATAAGCAGGGCCTGATGATGTACGGCCAAATGACCGCCGGCTCCTGGATCTATATCGGCTCACAGGGCATTGTCCAGGGGACTTACGAAACCTTCGCGGCCATGGCTGACACGCACTTTAACGGGGAGGCTTCCGGCAAGTGGATTCTTACCGGGGGCTTGGGCGGCATGGGTGGCGCCCAGCCGTTGGCGGCGACCATGGCGGGTTTCTCCATGCTGGCTTGCGAGGTCGATGAATCCCGCATCGATTTTCGATTGAAAACCCGTTACCTGGATAAGAAAGCCACCTCTCTAGATGCAGCCCTTGCCATGATTGAGCAGGCGCAAGCGGCAGGAAAAGCGATCTCCGTCGGGCTGCTGGCCAATGCGGCAGATATCTTTCCTGAACTGGTGGCACGCAGTATCACCCCCGATGTGGTGACCGACCAAACCTCAGCCCATGATCCGCTCAATGGTTACCTGCCAAAAGGATGGACTCTGGAACAGGCCATACGACAGCGTAAGGACAATGAAGCGGCGGTGGTGAAAGCGGCGAAAGAGTCCATGGCGATACAGGTTAAAGCGATGTTGACGTTTCAGCAACGGGGCGCTGCCACGGTTGATTATGGCAACAATATACGACAGATGGCGAAAGAAGCAGGGGTAGAAAATGCCTTTGATTTCCCCGGGTTTGTACCCGCCTATGTTCGTCCACTGTTTTGCCGGGGGATCGGTCCTTTCCGGTGGGTGGCGCTGTCCGGTGACCCTGAAGATATCTATAAAACCGATCAGAAGGTCAAAGAGTTAATTCCCAATGATCCGCACCTGCATAACTGGCTTGATATGGCCCGGGAACGTATTGCTTTCCAGGGGCTTCCTGCCCGGATCTGCTGGGTTGGACTGGAAGACAGGGCCCGTCTTGGCCAGGCTTTTAACGATATGGTAGCCAGTGGCGAGTTGAGCGCTCCGGTGGTGATTGGCAGAGACCACCTGGATTCCGGATCGGTAGCCAGCCCCAACCGGGAAACCGAAGGTATGCTGGATGGTAGTGATGCGGTGTCTGACTGGCCATTATTGAACGCCCTGTTGAACACCGCTTCGGGCGCCACCTGGGTCAGCCTTCATCATGGTGGCGGGGTCGGCATTGGTTATAGCCAGCATGCCGGCGTTGTCATTGTCGCGGATGGTACCGATGAGGCCCGGGAAAAACTGGGCCGGGTGCTGTGGAATGATCCGGGTTCCGGTGTTATGCGTCATGCCGATGCGGGCTATGACATTGCCAGACAATGTGCCGACGACAACGGTCTGGATCTGCCCATGCAGACAGGAAGCAACCCCCATGAGTGAGTTGATTATTACCCCAGGTAAACTGTCACTGGCAGAATTACGTAAAGTGAGTCGTCATCCGGTACAGATTCGGCTCGATAAGGGCTGTTACCAGGCCATCACCGATAGCGTTGAATGTGTTAACCAGGCCCTGGCTGATAACCGTGTCGTTTATGGGATCAATACCGGTTTTGGCCTGCTGGCGAATACCCGTATTCCTGATAAAGACCTGAAGGCGCTCCAGCGAAGTATTGTGCTTTCTCATTCGACAGGTGTCGGACAATTTATGGATGAAAGCACCGTCCGGTTAATGATGGTGCTGAAAATCAACAGCCTGGCCAGGGGCATGTCCGGTGTCAGGCTGGCGCTGATTGAAGCGCTGATTCAGCTGGTCAATCTTGGGGTTTACCCCTGCGTCCCGGAGAAAGGCTCGGTAGGCGCCAGTGGTGACCTTGCACCACTGGCGCATATGAGTTGTTTATTGCTGGGTGAAGGCCATGCCATGGTTAATCAGCAACAGATGACGGCCGCTGAAGCATTGACCCATGCGGGAATGGAACCGTTGCAACTGGCGCCCAAGGAAGGGCTTGCCTTATTGAACGGTACCCAGGCCAGCCTGGCCTTTGCACTCCAGGGGTTGTTTGGCGCCGAAGACCTGTTTGCCTCTGCCGTGATAGCCGGTAGCCTTTCCATTGAGGCGGCCATGGGCAGTCGTAGTCCGTTTGACCCTCGTATTCATGAGGCTCGCGGGTTACCGGGGCAGATTGATGCAGCCCGTGCTTATCGTTCTGTGCTGGATCATAGTGATATCGAGCAGGCGCATGCCAACTGTGACAAGGTGCAGGACCCCTACTCGCTCCGATGCCAGCCCCAAGTCATGGGCGCCTGTCTGGAGCAGTTGCGCTACGGGGCACGGATTCTGGAAATTGAAGCCAACGGTGTGACCGATAACCCCCTGGTTTTTGCCACCGATAATGACATTATCTCCGGCGGTAATTTTCATGCAGAACCGGTAGGCATGGCGGCAGAAGCACTGGCGCTGGCCATTGCGGAAACCGGCGCAATCAGTGAACGGCGCATTGCCTTGTTAGTGGACCAGCACCTGAGCGGCCTGCCGCCTTTTCTGGTAAAAAACAGCGGTATCAACTCCGGATTTATGATCGCCCATAACACCGCTGCCGCACTGGCCAGTGAAAACCGTTGCCTGTGTCACCCTTCGGTGACCGACAGTTTACCGACCTCTGCCAATCAGGAGGACCATGTGTCCATGGCAACGTACGGAGCCCGTCGTCTGCGTGAAATGAATGAAAATACCGCAGCGATTGTTGGCATTGAGTTGCTGGCAGCGGCACAGGGTGTTGATATGCGCCAGCCCCATAAACCATCAAAAGTGCTCCAGAGTGTTATGAAGGCGGTCAGGCAAGATGTCCCCTTTTATGACCAGGACCGGTACTTTTTCCCGGATATACAAAAAGCCTCACAACGGGTGGCGAGTGGTCAACTGAGTGTGTACATGCCTTCAGGTTTGTTGCCCAGTCAGGGGTAATAGTGTCTTTCAACTGTCTTACCCTCTCTTATGGATTCCCGGTAATGAGAATCATTGATTAAGAGAGGCGACATCTAACATCGACTACACTCACCAACCTCTGAAGTCTCATGTTTGTGGGTCAGTTGACTCGGAATTGCTCTCTGGTGACCCTACATCCTGTGTGGTAGCAGTGTTGTCAGCTTCTTTCGGGGTTTCATAATTCTGAATATCTTTGTCATCACCTGTTAATTTTTTCAGATATTTCCAGTAGTCACCACCATAGTTTCCCCAGATAACATCCCCTGCTTCAATATCTTTGATAGCGATACCAAATATACGGATTTCGCCCTTGTACCTAGCATTGATAAATATCATATCTCTAAGATCCGATCTTTCTTTGCGTAAGCGGTAATTCCTCCCCACATTGACTATGCAGGCTGGATATTCCAGGGCAG